>CAZLJB010000064.1:0-11407 GCA_964559195.1 uncultured Anaerolinea sp.
GCGCCAGGCTCAGAACTGCAAATGCCCAGCTATTCTCATTTTGAACTGAAATATAAAAAGGAAAGAAATTTGGGGAGTTATTCGGAAGCTACGCTTCCGAATAACTCCCCAAACCCACTGCGATAAAACCTTACTGAAAAAATCAAAGGAAGGATGATTTTTCTCGCTCAGGCGGCAAAATCATCCTGATTTTGTTCCAAACCAACCAGAGGTGAGTAGTTAAAATATTTGGGCGGATTAATTCCTAAGAAAGTAGAGAGGAAAACCACCAAACAGATTGACTTGTCTATCCCAATGAGTTAAACTATAAGTTGTCAGACAACTCTACTATCACAGGAATGGGAACCTGATATGACCACATTGCTCGTTAAAAATGCATACATTGTCACGATGGATGACAACCAGACCGAAGTACCGGACGGCGGTTTGTTTATTCGCGATGGATTTATCGAACAGGTCGGGCCCAGCGCTATCCTGCCAACCAGCGCTGATGAAGTTCTGGATCTGACCGGGCACATCCTGCTGCCCGGGTTGGTGAATACCCACCACCACTTTTACCAGACTCTGACGCGCGCGGTGCCCGCTGCCCAAAACGCCAATCTTTTTAACTGGTTGAAAACCCTCTACCCCATTTGGGCACGCCTGACACCGGATGACATCTTCACATCCACCCAGACCGCCCTGGCGGAACTGGCGCTATCAGGCTGCACCACCGCCTCAGACCACCTTTATCTATTCCCCAACGGATCAAAACTGGATGATGAAATCGAAGCCGGGCTGCAGCTTGGCGTGCGGCTGCATGCTTCCCGTGGATCCATGTCGCTGGGTGAATCACAGGGCGGACTGCCTCCTGATTCAGTCACCGATCGCGAAGATGTAATTTTGGCGGATTGCGAACGCCTGATCCAGCGCTATCACGACCCGAAGCCCGGCTCGATGACCCAGATCGTACTGGCACCGTGTTCGCCCTTCAGCGTCACCGGTGATTTGATGCGCGAATCGGCCAAACTAGCCCGTCAATATGGCGTGCACCTGCACACACACCTGGCCGAGACCGAGGACGAGGAACAGTTCTGCCTGCAAAAATTTGGCTACCGCCCGGTTGGCTATATGCAATCTGTCGATTGGGTCGGCGAGGATGTTTGGTTCGCACATTCAGTCTATGTCAACCCTGAAGAAATCGCGGTTTTTGCCAGGCACAACTGCGGTGTGGCTCACTGCCCCACTTCCAACATGCGCCTGGCCTCCGGCATTGCGCCACTCAAGGAATACATGGCAGCTGGAATCAATGTTGGGCTGGGCGTGGATGGTTCCGCTTCCAACGATGGTTCGCACCTGCTGGCGGAAGTACGCCAGGCCATGCTGCTTTCCCGGCTGCGGGAGGGTATCACCGGTTTCTCACTCTCCAACGACCCCAATCGCAAATTGATGACCGCCCGCGAAGCGCTCTGGCTTGGTTCGCGCGGTGGCGCGGCAGTACTCGGCCGAACAGATATCGGCTCACTGCAGCCCGGTAAATGTGCCGATTTCTACGCCATTAATCTAAACCACCTCGACTATGCCGGCGGCAGTGTACATGACCCCGTTTCGGCTGTGGTGTTCTGCCACCCGCGCCAGGTCGATTACACCGTGGTCGGCGGAAAATTTATTGTTAAAAATGGCCAACTTACTACCGTCGATTCTGGCAAACTGGTTGAAAAACACAACCAGGCAGCCAGGCGTTTATTGCAACACTAATTATTTACTGGTGAATACACATATCGTTTGTAACTACGCACAGGGTGTTTTCCGATGTGAGAAATCATACCCAAAAAGAAAAGATTCTGTTTTTTTATAGAGTTTTCACGGAGATCTCCGTGAAAACTCTATAAGCAGGGAAAACAACCGATTTTTATTCGTCCAGGCGGCAAAATTAGGATGAATTAGTTTCAATCCAAAGAGAAGTGAGTAGTTACTATCGTTTAATCTTTTTTATCAGTTCATAAATAATGGAGGCTACAACCCCTTGAATGAACAACATGCCAGGCTAATGGCCACTTTTAATGCCATTGCTTCACATTACGACGAATTGCATTTTTTGCATGCCCCCGCAACCAGGCTGGTCGAGCTGGCCGGTCTGACCGAAAATATGCGTGTTTTGGATGTCGCCACAGGTACCGGTTTACTGGCGCTGCCAGCCGCCCAAAAGATCGGTTCTGGTGGCAGGTTGACTGGGATCGATCTTGCTCCTGAAATGTTGAACCAGGCCCGCTTGAAACTTGAAATTGCCGGGCTGCATAATGCTGAATTCCGGGAAGGCGATGCGGAGAAGTTGAGCTTCAGCGATCACAGCTTTGAGGCTGTGCTGTGTGGTTCTGCCCTCTTTTTTGTTCCGGATATGCTGGCCGCGCTAAAAGAATTCCGGCGCGTGCTGGTCCCGGGCGGATGCGCAGGTTTCAATAGTTTTGAACCCGGGTTTTTGGAGCCGATGCGCGCACTATGGGCAACCCGCCTGCTAAAACATGGCTTAAAAAGTGGTTCGCTGCCCTTCGAGCGTCTGAATAGCCCCGAAATCTGCCTGCAGATCCTGTCTAATGCAGGTTTCACTGAAATTGAAGTCCACAGCGAACAACTTGGTTACTTTTTGCGCACGGCGGAAGAGCGTTGGGCTGAAATTATGGCCGGCATCGAAGGCATGCCATTATTAAAACTTACACCTGTACAGCGCGAACAGATCAAAGCCGAACACATGGCCGAGATCAGTGCACTGCGGACTTCTCAAGGTTTTTGGGTCAATGTGCCTGCACTTTTTGCCTTCGGCAGGTCCGTTCCAAATTAATAGTCCTGCCAACTATAAAATTAAAACCTTCAAAAAAATAAACTCTCTCACCAACCTGGAGAATAGAATGCTCTCTCAAATGCTCGTCAATGTGGTTATGGGGCGCACACCGGCCGACCTTGTCATCAAAAATGGCAGGTGGGTCTGCGTGCAAACTGGAGAAATCATCTCCCAGACCGACATCGCCATCGTGGACGGTCACATCGCCTACGTTGGCGAGAACGCCGATCACACCATCGGTATGCAAACCCAGGTGCTGGATGCGAGCGGTAGATACCTGGTTCCCGGTTTGCTGGATGCGCACATGCATGTTGAAAGCGGAATGGTTACCATCAGTGAATTCGTGCGGGCAGTCGTACCGCATGGCACTACCGGTATGTTTGTTGATCCGCATGAAATTGCCAATGTCTTTGGTTTAAAAGGTGTCAGGTTAATGGTCGATGAAGCTGCCACTCAGCTGGTGCATGTCTTTGTGCAGGCGCCATCCTGCGTGCCTTCCGCACCCGGCATGGAAACTCCAGGCGCAGCCATCAGTCCGGCGGATGTGGCAGAAGCCATGACCTGGCCCGGCATCATCGGGCTGGGCGAAATGATGAACTTCCCGGGCGTGGTCGCATCGGACGAAAAGATGCATGCCGAAATGCATTCCACCCGCCATGCCAACAAAACCATTGGCGGGCATTATGCCAGCCTGGATCTGGGCCTGCCCTTCCATGCTTACGCCGCAGGTGGCCCGGAGGATGATCATGAAGGCACCCGCCCGGAAGATTCAATCGCCCGCGCCCGCCAGGGTATGAAAGTGATGATGCGCTACGGCTCATCCTGGCACGATGTGGTCACGCAAGTCAAAGCTGTCACCCAGCATGGTCTCGACCCGCGCCATTTTTTACTCTGCACGGATGATTGCCACGCAGAGACTCTTTCATCTGAAGGTCACATCGATCGGGTTGTTCGCCATGCAATCGCTGAAGGACTGGCCCCCATGACCGCCATACAGATGGCCACCATCAACAGCGCCGATCACTTTGGCGTCAGCCGGGAAATGGGTCAAATTGCCCCTGGCAGGTGGGCCGACATCCTGTTCGTTGACGATCTTAAACACTTCCAGGCGCAGACCGTGATTGCCAAAGGCCAGCTGGTAGCGCGAGATGGCAAGTTTCTGGGCCAAATTCCGGCTTATCCGTATCCGGAATGGGCCAAAAACAGCACACACCTGCCTCGCAAAATTACCGCCAACGATTTTCGGATTGCGGTTGAAAGCCCGCAGGCCGAGGTAACCGCGCATGTGATTGGGATCATTGAAAACCAGGCTCCCACCCGGCATCTGACGCTGAAAATGAAGCCGGAAAAAGGCGAGCTGCATCCCAATTTATCCAAAGACATTGCCAAGATCGCACTGATAGAACGGCATCACGGCACAGGTAGAATACAAGTGGCACTGGTCTCGGGCTTCGGTTTTACCAATAAATGTGCCGTTGCCACCACGGTGGCCCACGATTGCCACCATTTACTGGTGGTAGGCACTGATGAAGCCAGCATGGCAATCGCCGCAAATCGCCTGGCGGAAACCGGCGGAGGCCAGGTGGTGGTCAGGAATGGTGAAATCATCGGCGAAGTGCAGTTACCTATCGCCGGGCTGATGTCAAACCAACCAGTTGATAAGGTGGCACGCGAGGCGGCCAGCGTGTTGGATGGTTTCAAAATATGCGGTTGTGAGCTTAACAGTCCCAATATGCAGCTGGCCTTGCTGGGGTTGGTTGTCATACCCGATTTACGCATTTCTGATAAGGGCCTGGTAGATGTAGGTACGTTTTCCTTCATCCCGGTCTTTGAATGATAAGCGGGAGTGGCAGCCCGACCATAAAACCAGTTGTTGCCACCAATTGTCTAAATATTAATTTACCCTGATCATAACGGAGTTATCCACATGCCACATTTCCCCTTTCAACGCCTCCAAACTGATCTGGCTGCCTTAATTGACAGCATGCCGCCTGGCTCGCGTCTTCCGTCCGAGCCCGATCTTGCCAAACAACTGGGCGTCAGCCGGGCCACACTGCGTGAAGCCATGCGTATGTTTGAAACCCAGGGTCTCATTCGCCGCCGCCAGGGCGCTGGAACCTTTGTGGTAGGCAAACCTCCGGTCATCGAGGGCGGTCTTGAGGTATTGGAATCGATGCTGACCCTGGCGCGTCGCACGGGGCTGGATGTCGGTCCGGGACCTGTCAGCATTGAACAGACAATCGCAGATGCCGATACCGCCGATTCACTGGAAGTAGCCGTAGGCGCAGCTTTGATTCGCATAACTCGCACCATGAGCGCCGGCACCCGCCCGGTGGCTTACCTGGTGGATACCCTACCGGCAGAATTGCTTCAACCTGGTGAACTTACCAATCATTTCGACGGTTCCGTGCTGGATTACCTGCTATCGCGCGGCGATCCGTTGACAATCTCATACACCAACATTACAGCCTCCAATGCCACCGCCGAAGTTGCCAAGATGCTTGAAATCCAACGTGGAGATGTTTTGTTACAATTTACAGCCAGGCTTTTCACCGCATCCGGCAAAGTGGTGGATTATTCCTACAGCTACTTCCTACCAGGCTATTTCAAATTCCACATCGTACGCCGAGTAGGTTCAGTTTAATACTATAAAGCTAAGATATTGACCGATCTGCAGCCTGCCAGCCATGGGGTTGGCCTTATTTGACAAAACCTCCCGCCAGGTCAAGGACGAGAGCAAAGTGTTCCTGTCTTCCCCGAACCGGAACACCCAAACCGCATCCGGGAAATATTTAGAAAAATATAAAGAGGCAAAATATGAAAGTAAACGAAATTCAAGCCAAGGTAGCTCAACACAAGCAAGACATCATCAATTTTATGCGCGAAATCTGCGCGATCCCTTCCATGGAATCTCAGATTGGCCCAGTAGGTGAACGTATTGCAGTAGAAATGCGAAAACTCGGTTTTGACGAGGTCCGCTTCGATAAAATGGGCAACATCATGGGTCGTATCGGCTCAGGTAAACGCGTCATCGTATACGATTCGCATATCGACACAGTTGGGGTCGGCGACCGCACCGAATGGCAATGGGATCCATTTGAAGGCAAGGTTGAAGACGGCGTCCTGTATGCGCGCGGTGCCTGTGATGAAAAAGGCTCCACCCCTGGCATGATCTATGGCCTGGCTTTTGCACGCGACCTGGGCCTGCTGGAAGGCTGGACAGCCTACTATTTTGGCAATATGGAAGAGTGGTGTGACGGCATCGCCCCCAACACCTTTGTGGAAGTTGATCCTGGCATCCGCCCCGATTTCGTCGTGATTGGCGAACCCACCAAAATGAACGTCTACCGCGGTCACAAAGGCCGCCTGGAGATGAAGGTGACTGCCAAGGGTAAATCTGCGCATGCCGCCTCCAATCACCTGGGCGAGAACGCCATCTACAAACTGCTGCCGGTCATCGCAGGCATCCGCGATTTGGAACCCAAACTGGGCGACCACCCCTTCCTGGGCCACGGCAAGATCACTGTCAGCGATATGCATGTCCAGACCCCCTCGATCAACGCCGTCCCGGATGAAGCTGTTATTTTTATTGACCGGCGCATGACCTTTGGTGAAACCAAGGCAGCCGTCAAACAGCAGGTTGAAGACTTGATCCCGGCTGAATTGAAGGATTCGGTCAAGGTTGAAGAACTGTTCTACGATGAACCTTCCTACACCGGCTTTGTTTACCCGGTTGACAAGTATTTCCCGGCCTGGGCTTATGAAGATACCCACCCACTCGTAGAAGCCGGACAGAAGGCGCGCGTTGCCATCGGACTGAAGGACAACCCCAGCGGCAAGTGGAACTTCTCCACCAACGGCATTTACTGGGCTGGCAAGGCCGGCATCCCATCCATCGGGTTCGGCCCCGGCGATGAAGAAACCGCCCACACCGTGCGCGACAGCGTCGACCTGGGCGACATGGTCAAGGCCACCGAGTTCTACGCAATCCTGCCTTCCTTGATTCCATAATTTTCAATACGGACGGAAGAGATCCATGAAGACCATTGAAATTCGCCGGCACTCCATCCGCAGCCTGGATGGGAAATTATCCCAGGAGGGTGTCAGCCTGGCACGCATGCTTGGTAATGAGATGGGTCGTTTTAACCGGGTCGTCACCAGTCCACTGCCACGCGCCTTCCAGACTGCCATCGCAATGGGGTATGCCGTGGATGAAACCTTTGAAATCCTGGCTGGAACCGAAATGGGGATTGAGTTGGATTGCCCTTTCGGATCCAGCTTTAGCGAATATTCACAGGCAGCCCGCCAAAAAGATAGCCCGGATTCGCACTATGCCAGCGCTCTGGCGATCTTTTACCAGAAACTGGTAAGCAGCCTGCCCGAAGGTGGCGCAGCCCTGGTGATTAATCACAGCGGCGTGGTCGAATTAAGCGCTGCAGCCTGTCTGCCTGAAATCAACCTGGACTTTTTAGGTGACTTTGTGTTGTATTGTGAAGGGTGCCGTCTGACCTGGGATAATGGTGCATTTATCCGCGCCGAAATCATTCGCGTATAAAAATACACTTCAATCAACCTGATAATTAATAACTACTGACCGGATGTTTTTCCAGGTTAGAAAACATCCCCAACACAAAAAAGATGACGATAATTCATAATTCATTAACGGACGGGCTGATCAGAAAAGTAGCGGTCCGGCCGACTTACAAACAAGGAGATAACCACCATGCAAACTAACTTTCGCGGTCGTGACTTTATTGGCGACCTTGACTTCACAAAGGAAGAAGTCGAAACCGTACTCGAGGTAGCCTGGGATCTGAAACGCAAACGCGCCCTGGGCGAACCACACCCCTATTTGCGCGACAAAGTCCTGGCAATGTTGTTCTTCTTCTCATCCACCCGCACACGCGGCTCTTTCGAAGCCGGCATGGCTCAATTGGGCGGGCACGGTGCTTTTATTGATAGCAACACCACCCAGATCTCCCATGGAGATACCCCCATCGAAATTGGCGAAATCTTCGGACGCTACTTCGATGGCATCGCCATCCGCCACTGCGATTATGGCGACGGTAACCGCTACCTGAATGCTGTAGCCAAAAACAGCCGCACACCGGTCTTGAACATGCAGTGCGACATATACCACCCCTTCCAATGCCTGGCCGACCTGATGACGATCATGGAAAAGAAAGGCAAGGACCTTCGCAAGAAGAAGATCGTGGTCTCCTGGGCTTATGCGGCTTCTTATCTCAAACCCATCTCGGTACCCCAATCCCTGATCCTGCAGATGCCTCGCTTTGGCATGGATGTAACCCTGGCCTACCCGCCCGAATTCCCGCTGATGCCCGAAATCGTTGAACAAGCCCGCGAACAGGCCCGCCTGGCTGGCACCAACTTCGAAATCATCGACAGCAAGGATGGCATGAAAGAAGCCTGCGTGGATGCGGATGTGATCTACGCCAAGTCCTGGGGCCCGCTGCTGACCACCACTGACAAAATCGAAGGCAAGAAACTTCAGGATAGCTACAAAAATTGGCTGATGGACGATGACAAGCTGAAAGTTGCCAAACCCGGCGCCATCTACATGCACCCGCTGCCCGCTGATCGCGATGTCGAAGTGACCAGCAGCGTGCTCGATGGACCCCACTCAGTTGTCTTTGACCAGGCTGAAAACCGGCTGCATGCCCAAAAAGCCGTCATGGCTTTAACTATGGCCTAGGAGAGAATCAATGGCGCGTAATAAACTCGCAGTGATCGCAATCGGAGGAAACTCCCTGATTGTCGATGAAAGGAATGTCAGCGTTGAAGCCCAGTATGTGGCTGCCAAGGAGACTGCCCTGCACATCGCCGATATGATCGAACAGGGCTGGGAAGTTGCCATTGGCCACGGCAATGGTCCGCAGGTTGGCTTCATCCTGCGTCGCTCTGAGATTGCGCATAAAACTGAGGGAATGCATGAAGTGCCCCTGGATGTCTGCGGTGCAGATAGCCAGGGAGCCATCGGCTATGCTCTACAGCAAAATCTGCAGAATATTCTTTACCAGCGCGGCATCAAAAAAAAGGTCGTGACGATCATCACCCAGACCCTGGTGGATAAAAACGACCCTGCCTTCCAAAAGCCTGCCAAACCGATTGGTGGCTTCATGTCAAAAGAAGAAGCCGAAAAACGTCAGCGTGAACAAGGCTGGTCGGTGGTAGAAGATGCCGGGCGTGGCTACCGGCGCGTGGTGGCTTCTCCGCTGCCCAAGGAAATCGTTGAACTTGAAACGGTTGAAACCCTGCTGGAAAAAGGCATTATCACCATCACGGTTGGCGGCGGCGGTATTCCGGTGATTGACCCGGGGGATGGTAATTACGTTGGCACCGCTGCGGTGGTCGACAAGGACTATGCGTCATCCCTGCTGGCTCGCAGTATCAACGCTGATTTATTTGTGATCTCCACCGCTGTTGAAAAAGTTGCCATTAATTTCGGCAAGCCCGACCAGAAGTGGCTGGACAAATTGACACTCTCTGAGGCCCGGGCTTATCTGGCCGAAGGTACGCACTTCGCCAAGGGTTCTATGGCGCCCAAGATGCAAGCCATCATCTGGTTCCTGGAGGCCAACCCCGATGGCCAGGCTCTGATCACCAATCCCGCCAACATTGGGCGGGCCTTGCGCGGCGAAACGGGCACCTGGATCGTCCAGGACTGAACGGCAAGTACGATATACTCAAACTTTATGAGCGGTGCAGGCTTAAAACCCTGCACCGCTCATATTTTAATTATTCCATTTCTAAATGATGGAAAAAATTCCAACTCAGAAAAAAAAATCGTCAAATCACTTCAAGGTTTTTGCCAGCTCTTCGGCAGCCCGCAAACCGGAAAGATAGGCGCCATGCACGGTGGCCGGATGGACGCGGTGCGTGGCTTCCCCCGCGAAGAACAGGCGATTATTGATGGGTGCTGCCAGAATATCATAATTCTCTGGCCGGGAACCGGGCCGCAGCGAACTGTAAGAGCCATGCGTAAATGGGTCGCTGCCCCAACGCGTGATCAACCAGCTTTCGGGATCGGGGATCGAATTGCCGTAAATCGTCCGCAGGGTGGCCATGGCGGCTTCCACAACCTGGTCATCAGCCAGCTTTTCAATTTCCAGCCCATAATCCCCAGCATTGAACGCCAGCAGGACAGGTTGGTCGAGCAAGGCTGCCAGGTTGAGCCATTCGCACCAATGACCTTTTTCGGCTGAAATGAAATTTAACAAATGGCTGCCCGAGTCCCAAAAGACCTTGGGGAATTTTAGATATACCTTGTTCAACACGCCAAAGCCGAAGCCGGCCAGCGCTTTTTGCTTGGCGGCTGGCAGCGCTGGTAAAAATTTAACGCTGTTGTGTTGAAGCACTCCGACTGGCAGACAGACTACCACCCGTTCAGCTGTGAATTCTTCCCCGCCGGCATGCACCAGCAGTTTTGCACCGCTTGCATCAACCTGGTCAACCACTTTGCCGAGACGAATATCCAACCCATCCGCCATTGAATGGGTCAACTGGTCATAGCCCTGCGGAAAGATGACATCATCCCCACTGAACTCGCCTGAATCATCAAACCAGTACAAAGAGAGGTCACGCACATCCGCGGCATATTCATGCTCGATGGTGGTATTGACCGCAAACCACAACTGGCGGATTTCAGCCGGCGAGAAGTGCTTGCTGTGAAGATACTGATCAATGGCCGCCTGGAGCGAGGTATCATTTTCAAATTGATCCTGCCAGGCCGTAATTTGGGTTGACAAATCTTCAAAAAGCTTATCCACCCGGGCCACCTCGGCAGTGGATAGCTGTGCGCCAGCACTGTCATAGACACTGGTATTATCGTAATTTGTGACCACACGCTTAACACCCAGCCCGTCAGCCAGCTGGGTGAGCGGGTTGCCATCCACGCCATGAATCCATGAGGCGCCCAGATCCAGCGGCAATCCCAACGAGCGATCGGTCCAGACCCGCCCGCCGATGCGGTCACGCGCTTCCAAAACGATGACCTGGTAATTCAACGCCACCAGCCGGCGCGCAGCAGACAAACCGGCCATCCCGGCTCCAATCACGATGACTTGCGCGGTGCTGGGCAGGCTTTGCGTGGAGGTGGCCTGTGGTTCGGCGCCTGGCTCAGGGCTGGGAGGAAGTTCTGTGGCAGAGTCTGGCGGTTGGGGTGGAATATTTTTAACCGTAGGTACCGCTCCAGGTTGGGTGGCGGGCATACCAGGCTGCAGAGTACGGCAGGCCAGCAGCATTCCAGCCAGACTAAGCCCGATCAGTTTAAGTGTATCACGGCGAGAGATTCGTGCAGGGGGCATGGATCGTTTTCTCCATTTATAATTAGTGGGTTTCATTTCAATAAGCAGTGGAATGCGGATGATACCAGATTATTATGGATCAGTACTGTTTTTTTATTTTGAAAACGCCTTCTTGATTTCCTATCAGGTCATTGAAGCCAGCCAGGGATTTAAAATAATCCGATTGGATGTCAAGTCAGCCTTGACCCGAATAAAATGGAACAAGTCACCAAAAAACAGGTTCAACTGCTCATTTAACCGACTATAATTCACAGGCTTATGCCCC
>CAZLJB010000065.1:0-5533 GCA_964559195.1 uncultured Anaerolinea sp.
CCGGACGGCTGCTTGAGACGCAAATGAACCAGCTGCGACAGTCTTTAACCGATTCAGGCATTCAGCTTTCGAATCTCAATATCGGTCAACATGGCCAGTTTGGTCAGCAAGCCGGTTCCTTCCGGCAGGGTTCACAGTTTGCCGGTTACCCTAATTCTAATGCGGGCACAGCTCAGCCGGAAGCAAAACCTGAAATCGACAACCGGCTGCGTCCCGAGAGGATCCCAGGTCAATTACTGGGTGTGGATTACCGGGTTTAGTCTTTTTGGAAAATTTTGAAACTTTGGAATAAAGGAGCAAAAATGCAAGTTAACGGTGTTTCCAGTACGACCACTGCCGCCTCGGCCGCGCAGACCACCAAAACAACTGCCAGTGGTGTGGATTCTTCCCAGTTCATGCAGCTGCTTTTGGCTCAGCTTACGCACCAAAACCCGCTTGAGCCCATGAACAATGCCGAAATGATGTCCCAATTTGCCCAGCTCAATTCGCTGCAGGAATTACGCGACATTCACACAGCCATGGACAGCATGTCCACTTCCAATCAGACTACTTATGCTGCCAGCCTGGTCGGTAAAACCGTCAAAGTCAACAGCACCGATGGCACTCCCGTGGAAGGTGTGGTGGATGGCGCAGTTCTTGAGAAAAACAATTACCAGCTTCGGATTGGCGACCAGACCTTTGCCCTGAGTGACTTGCTTGAAGTCAGTGGAGTCAAGGCATGACAGATGCGTTCAGCGTTCAGCTTGGACGGCTAACTGCGGTTGGTGATCAATCAGCAAAACCGGTCAATACAAGCACGCCTGCGCAAGGACCCAGCTTTACCGAAACATTGCAGAATGTTCAAAATGTCAGGTTTTCCACGCATGCCCAAAAACGCATTCAGAGTCGTGATATTAACCTGAACAGCGACAACGTCAGCCGGCTTTCGGATGCAATTGACAAGGCTGAAAAACGCGGTGGAAAATCGTCTCTCGTGATGGTCGACGAC
The DNA here is from genome assembly GCA_964559195.1 of uncultured Anaerolinea sp. Taxonomy (GTDB): domain Bacteria; phylum Chloroflexota; class Anaerolineae; order Anaerolineales; family Villigracilaceae; genus UBA5195. The sequence continues at coordinate 989 of CAZLJB010000065.1, forward strand.
CTGGCCTTTATCGTCAATGTTAAGGATCGCATGGTTGTGACAGCTTTGGATGCCAACCAGCGTGGCGAAGGTGTCTTTACCCAGATTGATAGTGTTGTGTTTGCCGACCCGGCAGCCAGTTCCACGAAGTCTTCGATCGATATAAAAGGTTGACCCTTTTAGCAACTCTCATAAATCCACAGGCTGGCCCTCTTGGAGGAAGCCTGAAATCTAACCTAGAGGAGAAAATATAATGATCCGCTCCATGTTTACCGCAATCAGCGCACTTGGTTTACATCAGAAATTCCTGGATGTCGTTTCGAATAACCTGGCCAATGCCAACACAACCGGTTATAAGGCCAACCGGGTCCTGTTTCAGGATCAGTATGCCCAAACCCTCAGCCCCGGCGCGGCTCCTTCCACCACCATCGGCGGTACCAACCCCACCCAGATCGGTCTGGGAGTCCTGCTTGGCTACGTATCTCCCAACTTTACGCAAGGCATGCTGCAAAGCACCGGGCGCAATATGGATCTCGGCATTCAGGGTGATGGCTTCTTTATTTACGGTAACCAGACCAATGGCCGCAGTTTTTCACGCGAAGGCTCCATGAGCCTGGACGCCAATGGTTTCCTGGTCGATTCTGCTACGGGTGCGCGCACCCAGGGTTGGACCGTCCCGGCGGGTGCCACCACTGTCGATACCAACCTGCCGGTCGATGATATTAAAATCAGTACCGATAATACCCAGGCCCAGGTCACCAAGAATGTTGTTTTGGGCGGTAACCTGACCTCGACGGTCGCAGCCCCGGTCGTCAATCCGACCATCTCGCTGGGTGTCTATGACTCGCTTGGCAAGCTGCAAACTGGCACTATTACTTTCACGCGCGGCGCAACAACCGGTGCTTCGCCCAACATCCAGACCGCCTGGGGCTGGGCTCTGACCGGTGCTGCCGGAACTGCCGGTGCGGGTACCATCAACTTTGATCAGAGCGGCCAGTATATTGCCCCGGCCACCATTGGTGGCGATACAACTACCCCGGTTACCATTCCCGGCTCAACCGGCGCTGGCGCCGTTACTCCGGTTGCGATTGATTTTTCCAAGCTGACCATGCTGGCCTCACCCGGATCCGCCGCCGTGACCAGCCAGGATGGCCTGCCCTCCGGGACAGTCTCAGACGTTTTCATCTCCCCCAATGACGGAGTCATCTCCCTGGTCTACACCAATGGACTGCGCTCCCAGGTTGGTCAGTTGGCACTGGCTCGCTTTACAAACCCGACCGGTCTTTTCCGGGGTGCCCATACTACCTTCCAGGCCGGCCTGAACTCCGGCGAACCCGAGATCGGCACCGCCAACTCGGGTGGCCGCGGAAGTATCTCTTCCGGCTATCTTGAAGCCTCCAATGTCGACATGGCCCAGGAATTTACCAATATGATCCTGGCCCAGCGCGGGTTCCAGGCTTCCTCGCGTGTTATCACCACTTCGGACGAAATCCTGCAAGAGTTGGTCAACCTCAAACGCTAAAATCAACCTGGATCATGGATAACGATCCAACCTGATTAGATTTTGGCCTAATCTGCCACCTTACGATTGGTTTTTCCAGCAAATGGGGATTTCACGGGTGATCTTCCCGTGAAATCCCCAAAAAAAAACGCTTAGCGCGGGGATGTATTTGTGACCCGATAAACATACGCCAATACTTCAGCCACCACCTGGTACAGCTCAGCCGGGATCTCTTCACCAATGTTGACATTGGCCAGCGCAGCCGTCAGGGCCGTATCCTCGAAAATGGCAATATTATGTTTTTTTGCCTCTTCGATGATCTTCTCCGCCACTTTGCGCTGACCGCTCGCAATCACTCTGGGTGCGTCGCTCGTCTTTGGATCATACTGCAGCGCTGTCGCCATCAAAGGCTTTTTGCTATCAGTTGACTGCATGGAAAATTTGAAGCGCTTATACGCCATTTTACACCTCGATATCCACTGTCATCCTGGGGGCGCCGCCGGATGTCATGGAAATTCCACCAAATGGCCGCGGAATACCAACCCCAATCTGGGCCTCTTTCATGTTAAAGCCCAAGCCCTGAAAAGCCTCTTCCAGGGCTGGCAGCTCAACCTGGGCATTCTTCACCCAGGCAGGGTCTGGAGCCGTGATCGAAGTCCGGATTTGTTTATCAACCAGCGATAGATCCACTTCAACCGTTTCGCCCGGTTTTATCTCCACCTGGATGATCAGCCGTGTATAGGCCGGGTTAATTTTCCCTGATTCTGCGCCAGACTCGTGGGCAATCCGCAGGCGTGCCGAAGCAAAGTCAGCTTTGGTGTCTTGCAGAGAACGTTGTAGCAGAAAGCCAATCTCTGACCACTCTCCGCGCCCCGGCACCGGATCTGGCTTGACGTTCATCAACTGGTTCTGGCGGATGTCGCCAAGAAATTTTCCAACTGCATCCGCCAACTCATTTTTCCCATCCTGTTTGAGCATCTGTTGTAATTTAACCAACGACATCAGGCTTTTTTCGGGTAAAAGCGGATTGGTGTTCTGGGATTGCCCCATTAATAAATTTTCCAGTGATCTGCCCAGCAGATCCACCGAAGATTTCATTTGCTTTGCCATCTTCCCAGAGGTCGCGTCCCATTGTAAAACCGCCTCAGCCAGCATTCGGAGATTGGTATTTAATAGCTGCTGGGTTTCTGCCGGCAAATTTTGTTTGAGCGCATTGCTCAGCATGGTGATCATCTTTCCAAGCGCTTCGCCAGTCTGTTCGCCCGGGCGGGATGCCAACGCCAGGCTTTGAGCAGTCACTGGTAAACCGGCGGCCTTCATTGCGGTGGCAAGTTCGGCCTGCGTTTCCCCCCAGGCTCCAAAATCTGAAAGCGCCCCAAGTAGATCATTTAGCAGTTCTGGCGTAACCGGTAAATGTTGTTTTAGCGCGGCTCGGGCCAGCATCAGGTTGCTGTCTGTCGCAGGCAATCCGTTTTGTTCCAATATTTTGCCTGCCAATTCAGCGCCTGGCGCAGCCAGGCCGGGTGAGGCGGCCTGCGCTGGGTCATTCCTGACAAATTTCAAGGTAACAACCTGGTCGCTCAACTGGGTGACAATAAATTGAGCAGAGCGTTGGGCCAGCAGGTCTGCCGCTTGATCGGAAGAAGAGAGCTGTGCAACTACCGGGTAGCCATCAATTGAGAGGATTGCCGTCGTTCCATTGACGGCCAGGATTTGCGCAGTAACCCTTTGAAATGGCCTGAGACTCAGCTCCTGTCCATTCGAAGGGGTCAGTGGTGATACAGATAGTGATCCGGAAATATTCATGCTGTTGGCATTTTCAAAAATTTTTGTTCGGAATTTCTATGCTCAGGTGCTAAAGTTCAGCATTTCCATGTCAAGATTGTTTTCGTGTATCTGTTCTGTAAACCGGAAAGCAGCTTTGGCGCCTGGAAATCGCCGGGGCTCTCGGCGAAAAGATCGCCAACCTGCGGACCGGGTAAATCCTATTTTGTGCGCTCGTAAAGTTCCTGGGCCAGCACCTGCAGTTCCTTGATAATCTCAGTCTGGCGCTGAGAAATATATTGTGAAACCAGTATGCGCTCCGGGTCTCTAATATAAAACTTGATACTGACCCGGTAGCGCCCATTTATTGGTTCAGGTTTTACGGATAATATCTTACCCCAGGCATTAATCTCGATTTTGCCATCCACACTGACCGGTGTTGCGCTGCGAACCATGGCTTTGGCGCTCCTGTTATCATTCAACTGACTCGTAAAAACTTTCTTCGTTTTTTGAATGGCAATCACCGGGAAGGAGATGGTCATACTGATTTCATTGCCTGGCTGGAACATCCGAACCGGAAATAAAAAATCGTCAACAAATATGCTGGTTCCGTAGATCGAAATATCTGCGATTGGTGTTGAAACTTTGTTGGGGTAGCCTTTAAATTGTAGGACCCCGCTCAATGTTTCGCCTGGTTCCACTCTGATGTTCATCCTGTTGCCAATTGTATTTGGCGCCAGTTCGAAATCGGACAGAACAGCCTCATCCCTGGCCAGGTTCAGACTTATCACCTGCGAACGAATGATATAAGACAGGCCCTCTGTCTGGATAAAGGTCTCACGTTGGTGGTACAGACAGGCCAATTGGTACCTGCTGGTTGTAATGCGAACCTCAGGTTGGTCAACCGAAATGATGCTGGCATCATAGTTGATAGGCAGTCCTTTATAAATATTCAGCAGCCTGATATCTGGCTGGTTTTTGGGGATCTGCCCCAGCAATGCCAACAAATCTAAACCTGGTGTCAAATTATTTCAAGCTCCATTCGTGTTTTTATCTGTTTTGAAACCTGCCCGGAACTTTGACGCACCGCAGACGCGCAAGCCACCGTCCGCTCATCAACAAACTCCAGGGTTTCACCGGCTCGGTTCTCTGCCATTTTCGCGGCATTGACTCGCAGGTCTTTATGAGTGACCACAACCTGCCCGGAACTTTGACGCACCGCAGACGCGCAAGCCACCGTCCGCTCATCAACAAACTCCAGGGTTTCACCGGCTCGGTTCTCTGCCATTTTCGCGGCATTG
>CAZLJB010000065.1:5633-11335 GCA_964559195.1 uncultured Anaerolinea sp.
ATCAACAAACTCCAGGGTTTCACCGGCTCGGTTCTCTGCCATTTTCGCGGCATTGACTCGCAGGTCTTTATGAGTGACCACAACCTGCCCGGAACTTTGACGCATCGCAGACGCGCAAGCCACCGTCCGCTGATCAACACAATCCAGGGTTTTCCCGGCAAGTGGTTATTTTCGCGGAAGCTCTTTCCGCGAAAATAACCACAAAAAAACTTTACTTTTGGCGCAGCATACCCGTCCAGCAACACCTCTCCGTGAGTAGATTCAAATTTACAATAAAACCGGTGTCTGGCCGGTTTTATTGAATTCCTCATCCACTCACCCCTAATGTAACCGCAGTCGGATCAATTGGAATGTTATTTTTACGAATTTCATAATGCAAATGTGGCCCGGTTGAATGTCCTGTATTTCCTGAAAGCCCGATGGTTGTTCCAGCGTTGACCGAATCTCCAACTGCAACCGGTATGCTGGAGAGGTGGCCAAAATAAGTGCGATAGGGCCCGTTTTCAACGATCACCAGGTTGCCATAACCCTGGTCATTCCAGCCAGCGTAGGTAACCTTACCATCCATGGTTGATTTGATCGGAGTGCCAACCACAATGCCAAAATCCAATCCGTTGTGTCCGGGATGGAAGTCCTGGGTTAGAACGCCCTGCACGGGTCTTCCCATTGGTTCCGGCGTATTGACCTGGCTGATGTTTTGATTGGTCAGCCCGCTTGCCACACCTGAGGCTGCCTGGTTGGTATCTGCTCCGGATGAGCCCTGCTCTAATTGTTGTGAGAGCATTTTTTCCAACAGCATCATCATCATGGGAGCCATGATATCGCTCATCCCGCCCCCCGATTGCGAATCAGGGGATGTCAGACCGTTCGACATCATCATGGTGGAAAATATCTGTTTGAAGGAAGATAAAATTTCAGCAGATGTCGTGCCAGTTTTACTGGCTGGGGAGCTTGTTGCGGTTGACCCATAAGTCGGTGAAACTTGAGGATAATTTTTAATCATAGTGAGCCCATTATATGTTTAATGTGTAATAATGTCAGTAAAGCTGACATAAAATTCGGATGAATTTGATATGTTTATCCCATCTTTACGCAATATTCAGGAGGGCTTTATACGAATAAGTCTGGTTTTAAGTTATATTGAAATCGTGGTAAATTTAAGAATATAGAATCTGGTCACACTCGAAATAAAGCTCCGCAGTCTGAATAATTGGCATGTAACCTAAATATCCTGGGTAATATTTCAACCTGGATAATTTCTTGACTGATTTTTCTGGGCTTTTCACTTAATTTTCTACCCTTTGGTTCCCTTCCAGCAATTATTTATAAAATCACGCTTCTCAGGTTTAAAGATGCAGCCCGAATTGAAGGTACGAAAGATGTTAGGCCGAACCTATCTTAATGAAAATCGACTCGCTGAGGCGTTGGAGATTTTCAGCAAGATATTATTGGATTTTCCAGATGACCTTGATACTCTTTTGATTCTTGGGAACTGTTACCTGGCGAGCGGGGATGGCCGAACTGCCAAAAAAATATACTTGCACACATTGCGGCTTGACCCGCAAAATGTGAATATCCAGCGCCAGATTGCCATGGCTGATGAAATGGCTGATTCTGGTGTGGAAGAGCCTACCCCCACCGATCTTGCCGCGGTTGCGCGTTTGCTCCAGCGTCTGACTGGCACCGCCCAGGTCATTGATGAAAACGATATTGTCAGGGCTGCCTATCTGCTTGATAAAATTGTCAATAGTGACAGCCCAGCCGAGTTGGTCTCCCGCCACCTGGATGAAATCGACGAGCTTTTACCTGCCCTGCTTGAAATTAATATTCGACAGGCCTATTCCGATGGCCGGCCGGACCTGGCTCAGGCCTTGCGTGCTTTACAAGTCAATATTGATCGCCAGTTGGTTACAAAGGAAGATGAAGAATTAGCAAAACAAAACAGCCAGACTGCTGTTGCGCTCAAGTTTACAGGGAATATTCTTGTTTTGTATCCGAGCCTGGAAGAAAAGCCAAACCGTATGGCGCTTCTAAAACCTGCCCTCGAATCTTTTGGATGCCTTGTCACGGAAAAAGATGGATATCTCCCCGGTCGCGACCCGCTGCCCGACGTTGTCATCACTGGCAACCCGCACACCAACCCACGCTTATTGGAAAGCCTGTCGGCACTTTCTGCGGCTAATATCCCGGTTGTACTCGATCTGGATACTGATTTCGAGAAGCAGCCGGTCTCCCATCGCGATTATAGCACCAAGGGCCTCGGCACCCATACGCGCGGTAGCGCGTATGCATCCATGATGCTTCTGGCGGACGTGGTCACGGTGCCATCGGAAACGTTGGCGCTTTCTTTGAAAGACGTGGCGGATAATGTCGTCGTAATCCCCGATGGCTGGTCCCAGAAGAATGAGTTGTGGCATAAGGCTGCCTCTCCACGCCCAACAATTAATATCGGTTGGGTTGATTCTAGCGGTCAAATTGAAGATCTATCCCTGATTCGTCGTTATATTATTCGCATCATCCGGGAGTTTCCCAATACGCGTATTACCATTATTGGTAATCCCCAGGCTTATCGCCTTTTTGAGAATCTGCCCGAACATCGACGCATGTACCTGCCGCTGGTGGCCCACGAAGAATTCCCCTATTTGTTGGGTCAGGTGGATATTCTGATGGTTCCTTTGCGCAACACACCCTTCAATGTCTCTTTTCCGGATACCTTGCTGGTGGAGGCGGGTGCCAAGGGCATCCCCTGGGTAGCCTCTCCAATCCCATCATTTCGGCGCTGGATGGCTGGGGGTATAATTTCCGAGTCACTCGATGAATGGCACCTCAATTTGAGGCATCTGGTCATGGATCGTGACCTGCGTAATAATCTGGCCAGAGCAGGCCAGGCTGCGGCAAAATCAAGAGAAATGGGTCAGCTGGGCCGTTCATGGTTGGATATTATCAACAGGGTTACTAATATTGGCACATCTTTTAAATATAAATAGGAAAATGGATCGTTCTCTTACTTTTATTGGAGCACAAAATTGATTGTTACTTACGTCCACTCAAGCAGTCCAATAGACCAATTCCGGGTACAGTTACGCTGCCGGAATTTTGCTGATGCGATTAATCGCATGGGGTGGCATACAGCTAATTTATTGGATATAAATTCATTTATTCAAAACAGCCCTGAAGCGCAGGCTATTTGTCTTGCCTCGGATTTGATTGTCGTTCATCGTTATTTATATGGGCCGGTTCTCAGGGCTGTGCAATATTGGAAAGCCCGTGATAAAAAAGTGATCGTGGATTTTGATCAGGCGATAAATTATCTGGCACCAAACTGTCCCGGATATTCATTTTGGATGGAAGGTTTACCCCTGGGTATGGTTGATGGCGGAACGAAAAAGCCTGAGCAAATCATTGATCCGATCCCTTTGGAACAATTCAAGTGGGGGCTGGGTTTGGTGGACGCCGCTTCTGTGCCTTCATCCAGGCTTGCTGATGACTGGGCTCGTTATACCAGGGTGATGGAGATCCCGGATTACCTTAATACGGATCATTACCCTGCTTTGCTGCGGGATCACGAGGCTGAAATCTGGATCGGGCTCTGTCTGGGCACAAGTAGTGATAGTTTTGTGGAAAGTGGTTTATTAAAAGCCATGCAAAATGTTTGCCGCTTACGCCCAAAGGTAAAATTGGTTCTAAGTGAATCTGATGCGTTTCCAACCGGCGGATTGGATATTCCATCTTCCCAGGTAATCACCTATCCGGCCTTATTATTTGATGAATGGGCTAATCTCCTGCCCAGGTTGGATATCGGGCTGGTTTCCCTGCATGGGGATTACGATCTTCGTATCAGTTCGATCAGCTTGCTTGAGTTTATGCTATCAAAAATCCCATGGATCGCCACTGATCTGGCTTCCTTCCGCTCACTTTCTGCTTATGGTACACTAATTCAGAATTTGTCTGCGGATTGGGAATCTGCAATTTTGCATTCCATTGATCATCTTGAGACCAGTCGTAAAAAGGCGGCAGGCGAGCCATTTTTATTTGCGCTCAGCCAGGATGTCAATGGAAATATTGATAAAGTGTTAAAACTTTATACAACTATCCTCAACCAGGTATAGGAAACAGGTATAGGATGACAAAATCGACTGGTAAGTTAAACGCAGAAGGGTGGGAGGTTACCCCCCCGCCATCCAACAGAGTCAAACCCCCTTTAATGATTGAAATCCCCGGGGGAAAATTCTTGATGGGTACAAGTGATGATGATATCAAGATGCTGCAGCTGAAGGAATCTGATTGGGCCTATGAATGGTCTGATAACGATCTTTTTGCGGCTGAAAGACCGCAGCATGTTGTTTCCTTGCCGCCATTTGAGATTGCCCAATACCTTGTGACCAATGTTGAGTACCATACCTTTTTATGGGATGTCGGTCATCGGTTGCCGCGCACGTGGGCAGGTTTTACCTATCAAGAGGATACCGATAATCATCCGGTTGTCGGCGTCTCAAAAATTGATGCTGAAGCCTATATTCAGTGGCTGAATAAAAAAACCGGGTTGATATTTCAGTTACCCACGGAAGCCCAGTGGGAGCGCGCAGCGCGTGGAGAAGATGGCCGCATTTATCCGTGGGGAAATACTTTTGACCCCTGGCGTTGTAATACTGCGGAAAGCGTTAAGAAAGGCACCACCGCCGTTGGTGAGTATTCACCCGGTGGTGATAGTGTTTTCGGTGTGGCAGATATGGTTGGTAATGTCTGGGAGTGGACTCAGTCACTGTTTATGCCTTACCCGTATCGTCCCAATACTGATCGTGAAGATTTCAAACCTAGCGGTCGCTATGTAGTTCGCGGTGGAGCCTGGTACTATACGCGAAAATTAGCCCGCTGTGCAGCACGCGAAGGAATTTTGGCCAATCATCTTTCACCTTCCATTGGTTTCCGCCTGGTCCGGGTGATTTCCTGAGTTATTGCCTGGCGATGACCCGGGTGGTTGGGTCTCTGGCAGCATCAAATTATCGAATTATTCTGCAGGCTTATTGGTATCTGATCGCAGGTTGGTTATCCCTATGAGTAAGACCTTGCCACATTAAACAGTGGATGTGTTCTTTTTTAATTTTCGCCAAAAGAGCTGACGCACAAATTCTCCTACGGGGAAAACATCCGATTTTTACTTGCTATTTCGGCAAAATCAGGATAACAATAAACCTGAAACCAGTCACCAAGCCGCTGGATTCATCTTTTCAAATCATTCCACCCTCATTAATAACTTCTCCATCTCCCGCCATGGTAGATTTTGTACGCTTTCTGGCAGACAATTTATTCCGGGAGATGGCAATTGTATACAAATCTGATCGGATATTAATATATAAATTATTTATTGGGGGTAACATTAGATGTAATGATATCCCCAATGGTATGGAGCATTTTATTATGACTAAATTACGTAAAATATTACATGTAATCGAACCGCAATTTGTAATGGAAGGGGCTGGTGTGCGTTTGCGCAGATCTATTTCCCCACATCCAACCAATCGCTTTGACCCTTTTTTACTGTTCGATCATTTCGCGTTCAATGATCCAACCCAGGGAAAAAACCCGGGTTTCCCGATGCATCCGCATCGCGGTATAGAGACCGTTACTTACATCATCGAGGGAACTGTCAACCACCGCGACAGTCTGGGGAATGCCGGCAGCATCGGACCAGGTGACGTGCA
>CAZLJB010000066.1:0-11319 GCA_964559195.1 uncultured Anaerolinea sp.
AAGTGCCACCGTAGTAAATATCGTCACGGCTGGCGGCCGCATCGATTTCCTGTCCGCTGACATCAGATAACCGGTTGTAGTTAATTCCTTCAAAGGCTTTGGCACCTGCCGCTATCCGATTCATCACCAGCAAGGCAGAACGACCTTCAAGGTCAGACCCGCACAATCTGGCAATTTCAGCTGTAATTGAAAAATCGGGCTTTGTACCTGTGTGAGCTGGCACAGCCGGGTAAAAACGCTGGACACGCCTTTCGGCAGATGTATAAGAACCTTCACGTTCAGTGTAAGCTGCGGCAGGCAGGACAATTTCAGCCAGGCCGGTTGTTTGAGTGGCTAAGATATCCTGTACGATGACCATCTTGGCAGATTTCAGAGCTTCTGCCAGTTTGGGGTCGTCGCCAGCCGGATCGGCAGCCACAACATAAACGGTCTTACCGTTTAACGTAGATGCCAGATCAGTTGCCGGACGGAGACCCAATTCCCAGGCACCTTGTGCGTTTGGAGATGACCAGACACCCACCAGGCCGTTATTGGCTTTGCCAACCCTGCCTTTTACAAGTTCACTGCAAGCCGCCGCCAGTTCTGTGCTGCCCTGCAAGCCCAGGCCGTCGGAGCCAAAGAATACAACCAGGTTGGCTGCCTCAGATATGGTTTTTCCAATCACATCTTTTTGGGTTAGACCATTGACAGTCTCAACTTCATCACCAAAGGCATAACGAACAACGAAAGTCGCGAATTCATCCAACTTGGTTTTGTGAGCAGCTGCAACGATGACAGTCGCGCCACGTTGGGCGGCTGCTTTAAGGCGTAGATACCAGAGCGGGGCTTCGTTATACAGATCTGAAGCGACCACCAAAATAGTATCTAATTTGCCGAGATCACCCAGGTTGGAACCAGCGCTCAGACCATAGGCCGTAGTGAATTCACCTCCGCCCATGCCAGTGTAAAAATGAATGGCTGCACCCAGGCTGGTAGCCAATTGTTTTAGATTGAAAAGATCCTCGTTCGCGAGACGTCCTCCGGCCAGGATCACGGCATCTGATTTAGCACCGGCCAGCTTCTCAGCAGCGAGTTTCAGGTTCTTTTCGAATTCTTTTGGGTCTAATGAAAGACGAGCATTGGATTCGCCATAATGGTAGCTGGCGAAGCGACCCTTATCGCACATCCAGATTTCGTTGACCTGTTCATTGTGGCGTGGCAAAGCACGTTTGATAACATAGCCACCGCCAGACTTGACTTCTCTGCGAACATTGAATGTCAAATTGCAACCAACCGAACACTGCGAACAAACCGATGCGGCATTTTTTAATTCCCACGGGCGAGCGCCAAAGCGGAAATCAGCCGTTGTAAGCGCACCCACCGGGCAGATATCGGTCGTATTTCCCGAAAAAACCGAATCGAAACCGGGCTCGGAAAAAGTGACAATATCGGTTGCGCGACCGCGGCTGTAAAAACCAAGCACTGGTTCGCCAGCAATTTTATCCTGGAAGCGTATGCAGCGTGCGCATTGCACACAGCGTTCACGATCCAGGAAGATCAGGTCTCCGAGGGCAACGTGTTTCTCCTGGCGTTGTTTTTCATCAAAGATAAAGCGACTTTTTTCCGGACCGTGAGCCATGGTCAGGTTTTGCAGGGGGCATTCACCACCCTTGTCACAGATGGGACAATCCAGCGGGTGATTGGTCAGCAGGAGTTCCAGGATTTCTTTTTGGCCGGTTTTAGCCTTTTCTGTTTCGGTTAACACAAGCATGCCTTCAGAAACAGGGTTGGTACAGGCAGTCTCCAGCTTGGGCATAAACTGCATTTTGGGTGTACCGTCTGATTCCAGCACAGGCTGTCCGGTGGCACGGTCGATCATTGGGCGGCCAATTTCCACCAGGCACTGCCGGCACATGCCGACAGGTTCCATTTTGGGATGGTAGCAGAAGACCGGGATTTCGACACCGGCCTTGCGGGCCGCGTCGACAACCAGGGTGCCGTCTGGAACTGTAACTTTAACTTTGTTGATGGTGAGGTTAACTAATTTTGCCATGGTTCTAAGCCTGCACCTTTTCTGCATTTTGAGCTGTGGCATTGGTGAAATCTTCAGGGAAGCGTTCCAGCGCTGATGTCACAGCCATCGTTGAAAAATCACCCAGGGCGCAAAGGCATTTACCGTTTACCTGGGTGGCAACATTCTTAAGCAGCACCAGATCAGCGGCGGTGCCATGACCGTGGTGAATGCGTTCCACAATGTTTAGCATCCAGTAGTTTCCATCACGGCAGGGTGTGCATTTACCGCAGGATTCGTGTTTGAAGAAATGGACGGTTTTGTCGATGACCCAGTCCATATTGTGGCTATCATCAATAATGATGACCGAGGCTGATCCAAGCAGCGAGCCGACGCTTTGAACGCTTTCATAGTCCATCCTGGTGTCCATTACCTTGTCAAAAGTGCTGTCATCTACCCGGATAATGGATGAGGAGGCCCCGGCTGGCATGATACCCTTGACCTTGCGACCATCGGGGATGCCACCCCCATGGGTAAAGATCAATTCACGGAAAGTGGTACCAAGCGGCAGTTCGTAATTTCCAGGCTTATTAACGTTTCCAGAAAGCGAAAATATTTTAACGCCAGGGCTTTTTTCTGTGCCAAGACCCTTATACCAGCCAGCACCTTTTTTAATAATGAATGGAAGATTGGTCAATGTTTCAACATTATTGATGACAGTGGGTTTGCCATACAAACCAACCACCGCGGGGAAAGGCGGGCGCACTCGCGGCTGACCACGTTTGCCTTCGATCGACTCGAGCAGCGCGGTTTCTTCACCACAAATATAAGCGCCCGCGCCCAGGTGAGTCTTGAGTCTGAGCGAATAGTTTGTCCCAAAAAGATTGTCACCCAGCAAACCAGCTTTTTCCATCTCAAGAATGCACTGGTCCAGGAATAATTGCACCTGTTGGAACTCTCCGCGCAGGTAAACATATCCTTCTGCTGCGCCGACCCCGTAACAGGCGATTGCAACACCTTCCAAAAATTGAAAAGGGTTGCTTTCCATGATTTCGCGGTCTTTGAAGGTACCGGGTTCCGATTCGTCCGCATTGCAGACAACATAATGGGGCCAGATAGTATTGGGCAGGAAAGACCATTTGATGCCGGTTGGGAAACCTGCGCCACCACGCCCGCGTAAACCGGAGGCCTTTACCTCATCAACCACCTGCTGAGGCTGCATGGATGTAACAACTTTTTTGAAGCTCTCAAAGCCAGCATTGTTTTTGTATGTTTCAATATTCTTGATATCGGGGATATCGCGATGACGCAGAATGAAATGAGCCATTATTTATGCTCCTTAAGTGCGGCAACCAATTCCATGGTGCGATCGACAGTCATGTTTTCATGATAGGTGACGCGGTCGCCTTCCTGCAACTGGAACATGGGAGCCTTGTCACATGCAGCCAGGCACATGACCGCTTCAATGGTCACCAGGCCATCCGGCGTTGTCTCGCCGACCTTGACACCCAGATTCTGGCAAAGAGCATCCAGAAATTTATCGGCGCCACGCAATGCGCAGGGCAAATCATTGCAAACCTGCATGCGATATTTACCAGCTTTTTCATCATGGTAGAGTGTATAAAAGCCCACAATGGAGGCCACTTCGGTCACATCCAGGTCAAGCATACGCGCAATTTCGGCCATGCTTTCCTTGCTTATGAAACCGCTTTCGCGCTGGGCCAGGTAAAGCAGAGGCATCACCGCCGAGCGTTTTACGGGATATTTTACAAAAATTGCATTTACTTCTTCAGAATATTTTTCGGCGAGACTCATCTGTCAATATCTCCCAGGACAATGTCAACAGAGCCAATGATTGCCACAAGGTCGGCAACCAGGAAACCTTTTGCCATCATGGGCAGAACCTGCAGGTTATCCACTGATGGGGTGCGGAAATGAACACGAAATGGCTTGGGTCCGCCGTCACTTTCCAGGTAGACGCCCAATTCACCACGCGAAGATTCGATCGCCGAATAAACAGCGCCCTTGGGGGCATCAAATCCTTCAGTCCATAACTTGAAGTGATGGATCAAAGCTTCCATACTGGTGCCAATTTCAGAGCGAGGCGGCGGAACGAATTTGAAATTATTGGAACGGACAGGACCCATGGGTAGTTTATCCATGGCCTGTTGGATAATTCGAATGGACTGCCGCATTTCTTCAACGCGAACGATGTAGCGCGCGCGGACATCCCCTTCACTACTCAGCGGCACTTCAAAATCATATTGATCATAGCCCGAATAAGGAGCAAATTTTCGCAGATCATAATTAACGCCCGAACCACGCAGAGTTGCGCCGGTCAGACCCCAATTAACTGCATCTTTGGCGGAAATTTTGCCAATTCCGGCGGTCCTATCAATAAAGAGAGGATTCTTCGTCAGCAGGGATTCGTACTGGTCTATACGCTTGGGAAGGATTTTTATCAGATTCCGGACGGCCGCTTCAAATTCGACTGGCACATCGCGCCAGACCCCACCCGGACGAATATAGGTGGTCATCATGCGCTGGCCTGAAACCAACTCAAGGATGTCCAGGATCATTTCGCGCTCTCGGAAGCAGTACATAAAATCAGACATGGCGGCCAGGTCAAGCGCAGAAGTGCCCAGCCAGACCATATGAGATGCAAGTCTCTGCATTTCAGACAGAATGACACGCAGCGCCTGGGCGCGTTCGGGAACATCCAAACTGATTAACTTTTCCACGGCCAGACAATATGCCATGTTATTACCGACGGTATTCAGATAATCCAGGCGATCGGTCATCACTTCGGCCTTTTGGTAAGTTTTGGCCTCCATGTTTTTCTCAACACCGGTATGCAGGAAACCGACATCTGGAATGGCATTCAAAACAGTTTCGCCATCCAGTTCGAGCAGCAAGCGCAGCACACCATGCGTGGAAGGATGCTGAGGCCCCATATTTAATAACATCGTCTCGCCCTTCAAAGCGCGGTCCGAGACAAGATGTGTCATTCCATCAAGAGTAACTTCTTCGATCTGAGCCATGACTACTCTCCGCGCCAGTTCTTGGCGTACGGTTTACGCACATTAATTTCATCAAAATTGAAAGTGAACTGGGGTTCTTCGTAACCTAAGGGATAATCTTTACGCAGCGGATGGCCTTCCCAGTCATGCGGCATCAAGATACGGCGCAGATCAGAATGACCAGCAAATTTGATGCCAAACATATCGTACACTTCGCGTTCCTTCCAGTTGGCATTATGGTAGATATTTTCCAATGTCGGTGCTGTGGGCGAAGTGGCGGGGATTGCCACGCGTACATTTAATGTTTGCTGATTGGGGATGGATGTGAAGCGATAATATAGATGAAAGCGAGGAGACTCTTCCGGCCAATAATCAATGGCGGTAACCGCTGAAAGCAGGTCGAAACCAAATTCATCGTGGATCACACTGGCAGCCTCTACTAACTTTTCCACGGGCACGAAAAGGCTGGTTTCTCCGGCAAATTCGGTGGTCTGCCCATCAAATCTCTTCTGCAGGTTTTCAATGATGGTGGCAAGGTTTTCACTCATATTATGCCCAATCCTTCATTCTTTCACGCCGAACTTTTTCATGCAAGGTCACAACACCATGGATCAAGGCTTCGGGACGCGGCGGGCAGCCAGCTACATAAACATCGACCGGCACCACTTCATCCACGCCCTGCACCACTGCGTAATTATTGAATACGCCACCGCAGGAAGCGCAATCTCCCATAGCAATAACCCATTTCGGGTCAGGCATCTGGTCATAGAGCCGCCGCACAACCGGGGCCATTTTGCGCGAAACCCGCCCGGCAACGATCATCAGATCACTCTGACGAGGGCTGGGACGCATCAATTCCATCCCGAAGCGGCTCATATCATAATTGGCAGCCTGGGCTGACATCATTTCAATGGCACAGCAAGCCAACCCAAACAACATAGGCCACATCGCATTGGTACGGCCCCAGTTAACCAGGTCTTCAAGGCGGGCAGTAACCACGCCCATATTTCCAAGCTTCTGTTCTAATCCCATTCCAACGCTCCTTTCTTCCAGGCATAGGCATAGCCTACCAATAATATGACGATGAAAACCAGCATTTCACCCAGCATGAAAAACCCTTGGCCGGCTTTGACAAAATCGTTAAAGACCAATGCCCAGGGGATGAAAAACACAACTTCAATATCAAACAGGATGAATAACACAGCAACCAGATAAAAACGGACTGGAATACGGCGGGTGCCAGGTCCAATTGGGTTCATTCCCGATTCATAGGGCATGGACTTCTTGCCGGCTGGTCGCTTGGGACCAAAAATCGTACCCAGCGTGATCGCTATGACACCAACAAGTGTCGTCAGCGCAATAAATATCGCAATAGCAATATATTCTAGCAACATAAATACGACTCCCAGAGTTGGGTTGATACAGATTGTGCGATAGTATAACATAGGATAATGTCAGTGGGAATTTTCACAAAGGAATTCTGATAAGAGAATTCAGCCTTCTTTCTTATGTTCCGTATATCCTTTTATGGTATTATTTTCTAAACTTATAGGAAACCTCATGGAAGATAAAATCACAATTATTGAAGGTCCCACCCCCGTATTTGAACCTGTCCAAGATGGTTGGGCGTTGGGTTTGAATGAGACTCGCCAATTCTCGGTCACCGCGCTGACCCGTCTGCGCACATTTAACGGTCCGGCCCTGGTCCAACGCTGTTATCGCAGATGGAGCCAACGCCAATCCATCACACTGCAATATCGGGATGAGGCCGGGTTGGAATTAACCGCTCCCATCCTGGCGGCCCGCTCCGTGGAGACGGATGATGGCCAGGTTTTGCTACTCTGGCTGCATCTTCAGCGGGATAATGTGGAATTGGAGATCAATTCGGATGATGATGAATCCGATGACGATTTCGACATTCTGGAATAATTATGAATTATAGATAACTCGGGAATATAATGAAACCTTAACACTGTCGACAGTGCTTTTCGTTTCAATTTACTCCCAAAATTCAAGTGCCCCGGCGGAAAAAATGGCTTTTCTGCGTTCTGAACTAAACAACAATGTTCTCCTGCTAACAATTGACCGGCCAAAAGCCAATGCCTTCAACCTAGATTTGATTGTTGAACTACAAACAGCTTTTAAACAGGCAGCAAAGGATTCGCAGACACGGGTTGTCGTGCTGACAGGCGCTGGCCGGGTTTTTGGAGCCGGCCAGGATATTGAAGAAATAAGAGCCGGAGGTCGTGAGCTTTCCTTGCGGCAGCACTTACTTAATACTTACAATCCGTTGGTTTTGCAAATTCGCCAGATTGAAAAACCTGTCATCGCTGCAGTGAATGGTGCTTGCGCCGGGGCATCCCTGGGGATCGCCCTGGCCTGTGACATACGCATTGCAGCAGATACGGCTCGTTTTGTGGTTGGCTTTGCTGGCATTGGACTCGTGCCAGATTCAGGGGTCTCGTTGTTGCTGCCAGCCCTGATCGGCTTGGGACGTGCACTTGAATCTACCTTTAGCAATCAGCCTATCATGGCAGATAAAGCGCTTGAGTGGGGCCTGATTAATAAAGTGGTGCCATTCGAAACATTAACCAGGGACACACTCGCGTATGCCTTTGAGCTTTCCAATGGTCCTGTGGGAGCTTTTGGTCTGGCGAAACGTGTCTATAATCAGGCTGTTTTACCTGATTTACAGGCAGCATTGGAATATGAAAGTTATGTCCAGGAAGTCGCCGGGCATGGCGCAGAACATCAAGAGGGTGTGACAGCTTTTTTGGCCAAACGACCTGCCAGGTTTCTTTAAATTATATTAATTTAGTTGGGGCTGATCTAAAAAACCCCGGCAGACTGGAAATATGCAATGCCCAGTACCAACTACGAACCTGTCATCGGGCTTGAAGTCCACGTTGAAATGCTGACAAAATCCAAAATGTTTTGCGCCTGCCCAGTGGTGGATTTCACCAATGCAGCGCCAAATACCGCTGTCTGCCCGGTCTGTGCCGGGCATCCAGGAACTTTGCCTGTCTTAAATGGGCTGGCTGTCGAATTTGGTTTGCGTGTTGCGGCAGCCCTGGAGTGCGAACTTGCTCCAATCAGTGTTTTTGCCCGTAAAAATTATTTTTACCCAGACCTGCCAAAGGGTTACCAGATCACTCAATACGATCAGCCCCTGGCTGTAAATGGCAAAATCACCCTGGTCACCTCCCGGGGGGAAAAACTCATTCGCATTCGGCGAGTACATTTGGAAGAAGATACCGGCAAGCTGACCCATGTCGAAGCTGCCGGGGCTTCTTTTTCTCTGGTGGATTTGAATCGCGCCGGAGTTTCTCTTCTGGAAATAGTCACAGAACCAGACTTTTCTTCCGGCGAAGAAGTACGTGCCTATGCCGAGGCGCTGCGCGCGCTGGTACGTTACCTGGGTGTTAACAGTGGCGATCTTGAAAAGGGTGTGATGCGTATTGAACCCAATATCTCGATCCGCCCGGTTGGCCAACAGGAATTGGGTACCAAGGTTGAGATTAAGAATCTAAATTCGTTTCGTGCTTTGGAGCGTGGCGTTGCGTATGAGATTAACCGCCAGATAGAACTTATCAGTACGGGTAAAAAAGTTAACCAAGAAACGGTTGGATGGGATGAAGCAAAACAGGTCACCTTCAGCCAGCGCTCAAAAGAAGACGCTCATGATTACCGCTATTTTCCCGAACCGGATCTACCACCACTGCTGGTAAGCAAGCATTGGATGGACGAAGTACGCAGGAATTTGCCAGAGTTACCCTGGCAGCGCAATCATCGCTTTGTACAGGATTATGGCTTGAGCCAGGCTGAGGCCTGGCAGTTGTCCGCAGAAAAAAGCCTGGGCGAATACTTTGAAGCGGTTCTCAAGATGGCGCCAACCAACCCAGTTCGCATGGCGTATGCCTGGGTTACTGGCGAACTGCTTTCATTGATGAATGCTTCGTCATCCAGCTTCGATGCTCTGCAAATTTCCCCCAAAAACCTGGCAGAATTATTGACACTGATCTGCACCGGAAAGATCAACCCCAATACAGGAAAAACCGTCCTGGCAGAAATGTATGCCTCCGGCAGGCTTGCTGCAGAAATCGTAGAGGCCGGGGGACTTGTTCAGGTTTCTAATCAGGACTTCATCGCCCAAATGGTGAAAGATGTTCTGTCTGAAAATCCTGGTGAAGTGGCCAGTTACCGGGCAGGAAAAACCACTGTTGCCAACTTTCTATTCGGACAGACTATGCGCAAGGCCGGTGGCAAAGCCAATCCGCAAGTATTAAGATCCGAATTGGAGCGGCAATTAAGCGCAGTAAATAGCTGATGCGTGGCAGCCAATCAAGCTCAGGAAGCTTGTCCTATGTGTAATTTCAAATCCCTGATTGACGTTGTTTGGGAAACTCAAGATCGGCTACAGTAGATGGCTGGCTATTTTTGTTTTGAACCTTCCGAACTATACTTTTTGTAAAGGGTGAATTGATGGACGCGACTCAACACATTTTGATGATTTTCGAACAACTATCTGCCATCCCGCGAGGAAGTGGGCGCGAGGCGCAAGTTTCAAATTGGCTGCAAGGGCTTGCGACCGAGCATGGTTTTCTCTGGCAAGTAGATGAAGCGGGAAACCTTTTAATCCGTGTTCCAGCCACACCCGGGCACGAAGCTGGCCCGGTCATCGTATTACAAGGCCACATGGATATGGTCTGCGAGAAAACACCCGATTCTTCCCATGATTTCTTAAAAGATCCAATACACTGTATTGTGGACGGTGATTGGCTGCATGCAGACCGGACCACCCTGGGCGCGGATAATGGGATTGCCATTGCAATAGCCCTGGCCCTGGTGGCAGACCCAAGCGTGGCACACCCGGCACTGGAGCTACTTTTTACCGTGCAGGAAGAGATTGGGTTGAGTGGCGCCAACCAGTTAAAGCCAGGCTTTGTACAAGGAAAACTGCTCATCAACCTGGATTCGGAAGATGAAGGTACATTTATTATTGGCTGTGCCGGTGGGCAAACCACGCATATTGACCTGCCGTTTGTTTATAAGTCCACAGAAGGGTCAGCCGCTTTTCAACTGAAGGTTGGAGGGTTGCGCGGCGGTCATTCGGGGGTGGATATTCACAAGTATTATGCCAGCGCCAATAAGCTGCTTGGGCGGGTGCTGAATCACGTTCAACAAGTCACTCCGTTGGAGTTGATGGGCTTGGCGGGTGGCACGGCGCATAATGCCATTTCGCGCGAATCACAGTGCAGCTTTGCCTTTGGCGCAGATATGACTGTTGCAGTACACCAGGCTGTCAGCGAGTTTGAAACTATCCTAAATGCGGAATTTAGCCCAATTGAAAGCGGGATTAGTCTAACACTGCTGCCAATCAAACCCGGACCCGCCGCCAACCGGATTGATACCGCCAGGGTCATTCAGCTTTTGGAGGCGCTGCCGCATGGTGTTGCTGAAATGTCAGCCCAGGTGGAAGGTTTCGTTGAAACATCCAACAACCTGGCCCGAATTGAGATAGATTCTACTGGCCTCAAAATAGTTACCAGCCAGCGCAGTACGGTTATGTCTCGTATGCAGGAACTGACCGCCCGAATCTCTGCGATCGGATTGTTGGCAGGGGCAGCTGTCTCCAGCAGCCCGGCTTACCCTGGTTGGCAGCCGAATATGAAATCGCAGCTTCTCCAGCGCAGTGTAAAAACCTATGAAACTCTCTTTGGCAGTAAGCCCGAAGTTCGCATGATCCATGCCGGGCTGGAATGTGGCACAATTGGCGCCATTTATCCAGGCATGGATATGATTTCGCTTGGCGCAACCATTGAAAATCCACATTCGCCCAATGAAAGGATGTACATTCCTTCTATTGAGCGCGTTTGGCGATACCTGGTGGCATTTTTACAGGCTTATCAATAAAAAAATTCCCCTGGTGTTTGAAAACGCCAGGGAATTTTTTTTCAAGTATGGTTACCCAAATTTCCTTCAAACACAGAATAGAAAAATCTAATTTGGCTTTATTTCATCTCGTAAATTTTCGATGACTGTCTTTTGTGAAGCGTCAAAGATAATATTGATTTTATGGTCTGGTCGCATTTCCAGACCAAATATTAATCTGCCATTTTCATCTTCACTCAGGGATGTAGATTGAAGCGCAGCTCTTGGAATGTAATTCCAGATGCCACCATAAGATGAAGACTTAGACTTACTGACATCTTCCCGGACGCTGATGATTTCCTTATCGGTCAGGATCAAAATATGTGCCGGGGAAATCTGTTTTGTAAAACTTTTCCTAAAGATTTTCAATATCTCTTT
>CAZLJB010000067.1:0-11270 GCA_964559195.1 uncultured Anaerolinea sp.
GATAGCTTCAGGTGACTGGAGTTCAGACGTGTGCTCTTCCGATCTAGGGTGTTGTAGAACCCGGCTGCATGGGTCATGTCACGTGGAACCAGCAGGTACATCCCGCGCACCAGATTCAGAATACCTGCCATTGGTGATCCGGAATGCCAGATTCCTTCCAATCGGTGACCGCGCGTACGAACGATGACCGGGGCTTTTTGACCACCGGCTGTCCGCCAATGCAGGTTGGCCAGGTCATCGCTCATTATTTGCAGGGCATAGAGCAGGTAATCAAGATACTGAATTTCGGCAATTGGGCGTAGTCCACGCATTGCCATGCCAATTGCCTGCCCCAGGATGGTGGCTTCGCGAATACCGGTATCGCTGATGCGCAGTGTTCCAAATTTTTCTTGCAGGCCTCTAAAGCCCTGATTTACATCGCCCAGCTGACCCACATCTTCGCCAAAGGCGATCAGGCGTGGATCCCGGCTAAGAGCGGCATCAAAGCAGGCATTCAATACCTCAAACCCCATCAAGTTGGGCGACCTGGATGAATAAATGGGCGAGATCGGGTTTATTTTTAGCGCTGTGTTGGTGTACAGATGCGAACCAAAGCGTTCCTTATTGATGTCCTGATCGGAAAGCTTCCAGCTTTTTAATTTTTGGGTGCCTGGATTTTGCTCGTCGCGCAAGCAGCGTAGTGCTTCGTGGGCGGCGATATGTAAATCCCGGCGCAGCGGGATGGGGATGGTAAACAGCCCATTGCGAATGCGAACCAGCTCGGGGGCATGTTTTGATTTGGGCACCATATCATCGAAAATATTAAGCAGTTGTTTGCGTTCTGCCAGTATGGGAGATATATATGCTTCCCAGGCAGATTTACGCGCGTTTTCCACAATCTCACGATCGTGGTCTTCCCATGCCACCAATTCCTGTTCGGTCGCCAATTCATTATCCAAAACCCAGGCCCGCATTTTTTTCAGACAATCATTTTCCTGTTCCCATTTCAATCGTTCGGCTGATTTATAGCGTTCCTGAGACCCGGAAGTGCTATGCCCTTGTGGCTGGGTGCCTTCGGTAATATGAACAAGAGCCGGGATGTGGTAATCGCGGGCTGTTTCTGCCGCGGCAGCAAAGGTTTCGAGTAAGGCGGGGTAATCCCAGGCCCGCACAGTATAACAATCGAAGCCGCGCTCGGCTTTTTCGGCCGGTTGAGAGGCGTCACGTTCAAACCCGCGCAGGATTTCACCAATATTTTCTTTGACCATTTGAAATTGGTTGGGAACGGAAATGCCATACCCGTCATCGTAAATGGTCACAATGGCAGGAGATTTTAATACCCCGATGGCGTTAACTGATTCCCAGAACAAGCCTTCGGATGTGGATGCATTTCCAATGGTTGCCCAGGTGACTTCGTTTCCATTGTGTGAGAACTGGGTGTA
Source organism: uncultured Anaerolinea sp. (assembly GCA_964559195.1). Taxonomy (GTDB): domain Bacteria; phylum Chloroflexota; class Anaerolineae; order Anaerolineales; family Villigracilaceae; genus UBA5195. The sequence goes on from CAZLJB010000067.1 coordinate 1,422, forward strand.
GACGGAAAGCTCGGGAATTTGACGGTACAACCTGGATGCATAGGCCAGTCCGACCGCCCTGGGCATTTGGCCCGCCGTGGGTGAGATGTCGGCTGCGATATTGCACATTTCGGTCTGGTTGCGCCATGAACCATCCGGATTGATGTTCCGGGATGCGAAATGACCATTCATAGCCCTTCCGGCTGTGGCAGGTTCGTGATTTACATCAGCATGTGCGTACAATTGGGCAAAATACTCAGTAAGCTCAATGACACCCAATAGGAACATCCAGGTTTGATCGCGGTAATATCCTGAGCGCCAATCTCCTTTGCAGTATGCGCGTGCCATGGCCAACTGGGCAACTTCCTTCCCATCGCCGAAAATACCAAATTTAGCTTTCCCGCTCAGTACTTCGCGGCGTCCGATCACTGAGGCCTGGCGCGATTGGTAAGCCAGGCGATAATCTTTCATGACCTCTTCTGGTGAAAGAGGAAGTAAGGTAGATGGTTTGAGCGTGGGCATTTGTCTCCCTGGCAAATCAGGTAAATCCAATCTTATTATACCGAAACGAAATAAAAAGAGAAGCAATTGCTATTTTAACTATTCGCATTATGAACTGAAATCCCCTCCACAAAACCAGACTGAGAATTGCTATTGTTATTTGAAGCAGCCTGTTTCAATCTGTTTTGTCTGACAAACAGTTACTTAATACATGATGACCATCATATTGACTTTACCCTCAAACTCGTGTAACCTTATTAAGCACGACCAGAGGCGATAACTCATATGATATACGTGCAGGTCATAAAGCATTCAAAAAAAGCGGGCATCTGATCCGGATGCCCGCTTATATTTTTTTATAAATTTAGTTACCCAAAATAATACAGGAGAAAAAATGGCTGGACAAATCAATGCGTTTGAAATGGCTCAGAAGCAGTTTGACGGCGTTGCCAAGTTGCTGAATCTGGACCCCCAGATTGCTGAAGTCCTGCGCTGGCCCAAGCGAGAATACAGCTTCCGTATCCCGGTGCGTATGGACGATGGGTCGTTGCGCGTATTCCAGGGTTATCGAGTGCAGCATAACGATGCGCGTGGCCCAAACAAAGGTGGTATTCGCTTTCATCCAAATGAGACCTTTGATACCGTGCGCGCATTGGCAACCTGGATGACCTGGAAGTGCGCTGTTGCAGATATTCCGCTGGGTGGAGGCAAGGGTGGCATTATTGTTGACCCATCATCCATTACCACGCCTGAAAAAGAACGCCTGTGTCGTGGCTGGGTACAAAATATGTGGAAAAATATCGGGCCTCGCCAGGATGTGCCCGCTCCGGATGTGGGTACAACTCCCCAGATGATGGGTTGGATGATGGATGAGTATTCCAATCTGGTTGGCCAATATACTCCGGGTGTCTTTACTGGTAAGCCGCTTGGTGGTGGTGGCTCTGAAGGCCGCACCGAAGCCACCGGCTATGGTGTCATTTACACCGTACGTGAGGCCATGCATCACCTTAAGATGGACCCCACCAAATCAGTGGCAGCTCTGGAAGGCTTTGGGAATGTTTCGCAGTATGCTGCGATTGGGTTTGTCGAAATGTTGGGTGGCAAAGTTGCGTGTGTTTCCTGTTGGGATCGCAATGATAAAACCTCTTATACCTACAGCCACAAGGATGGTGTTAATCCACGCTTCCTCTTGACCATTGTTGATCAATATGGCACTATCGATCAGAAGAAAGCCAAAGAAGCCGGTTATGTGATGGAAGATGGCGAAAAATGGATTGAGAAGGAATGCGATGTGCTCATTCCGGCTGCCATTGAAGGTCATGTTAATTCTGATACCGTCAAACATATGTCCAGCCGTGTCAAAATTGTGGCTGAAGGCGCCAATGGTCCTTGCACGCCCGAAGCGGATGATTATTTCAAGAAAAATGGAATTTTCAATATTCCGGATTTCTTGTGCAATGCTGGCGGTGTGACCACTTCATATTTTGAATCTGTTCAGAATGATATGAACTACTACTGGACCAAGAAGGAAGTTCTCGAACGCCTCGATACCAAGATGACCAGCGCCTTCCATGCCGTGCTTGATATGAGTGAGAAGGAAAAGGTTTATATGCGCGATGCGGCTTACATGGTGGCGATTGACCGAGTGGTTAAGGCCATGCAGTTACGTGGCTGGATCTAGGCCTTAAGATTAGTTACCATGCATAAATAACGCGAGAGAACTGGCGGTCATTTGACTGCCAGTTTTTTTGATGTGTTTATCAGGTTTTTTAGCTGAGTCCCATTTTTCAATATGACAGCTTGATTAATAGCCTGAAAACCTTCCATTGGCTGTGTTAGAATCTTAACTTGTTATGGAACCAATCCCTGCACTCTTACTTGCTTCAAATTCACCCCGCCGCAGGCAGCTGCTGGCTCTGGGTGGGTGGACCTATGGCCTGGATGTTTCCAATATTGATGAAACACAAAATCCCGATGAAACCCCCGCAGCCTATGTGCGCCGGTTGGCCAGGCAAAAAGCCCGGGCGGTTCTCTCCCGCGCCGATAAATCACAGCTGATCATCGGTTCAGATACGGCTGTGGTGATTGACGAAGATATTTTGGGCAAACCGGTCAATGTGGCAGATGCTCGCCAGATGCTGCAGCGCCTGCGTGAAAACACCCACCAGGTTTACACAGGAATTGCTGTTTTACGAGCCAGCGATGGCAACCTTTGGACGAATGTGGTTGTCACGGATGTGCCCATGCGCAACTATAGTGATTCTGAGATTGATCGCTATATCGAATCCGGAGACCCGATGGATAAAGCTGGGGCCTATGGCATTCAGCACCCTGCTTTTCAACCTGTTGCCAGGATGGAAGGTTGTTTTGCTTCTGTGATGGGGCTGCCGCTTTGCAGTCTGAGTAAATTACTGAGCCAGGCCGGAATTCTAACGCACGTTGATATAGCTCGAAATTGCCAGGAAAGCATTAAATATAAGTGCCCAGTGTTTGCTTCATTCCTGCGCGGTGATGTATCATGAACAAGGTGAGATTATGAAATTTACCAAAATGTTTAGCCTGGCCATTGTGCTGATGTTTCTGGCAGGATGTGGCGGGCAGAGTGGAAATGAGCCAACTTCAACCGCCCAGGGTTCGGTAAACACCGCTGGCCTGCCCACTCCGGTTGTGTATATAACTGGAGCGCCTGATCCTCAGACAGTAATTCGAAAATTTCTGGATGCCTGGCAAAAAGATGATTACGCGGCCATGTACCCCTTGCTGACCCAGGATAGTCAAAAAAACATTTCCCAGGATGACTTTGTCACCCGTTATCAGAGCTCGATGGATGCACTGACCCTGAAGGAATTATCGTACGAAATTTCTCCAGGTAATGAAGCTTCAGCCTCCGCTCAGGTGAATTACCATGTGAATTTTAAGACCCTGGTGGCGGGTGACCTGGCACGAGATATGACCGCCAATATTAAATTGGAAAATGGTCAATGGCGGATTGTTTGGGATGATGGAATGATCATGCCGGAATTAAAAGGTGGCGGGCATCTGCAAATGGATTACAACGCCCCATCGCGCGGCCTGATCTACGATCGCAATAACAATGAGTTGGTAACTCAAACCGATGTGATGGCTGTAGGCATCATCCCGGCCCAGATCAACCCCAAAACTGAAGGCGCATTGATTGGAGAATTAAGCCGTATTACTGGTATGTATCCAGGCGCGATCACTGCCCTGTATTCTGATAAACTCGGAGCAGATTGGTATATTCCAGTTGGCGAAGCCTTGTTGAATGATGTCACCCGCCTGGCCGGCCTGGGTGGTTCTGTTTTGACGCAGTACAATTCGCGATTTTATTTTCAGACCGGTATCGCCCCACAAACCGTGGGATATGTCTCTCCGGTGCCAAAAGAGCAACTTAGCAAATACTTGCGCCGTGGGTATTCACAGGCTGCACGAATTGGACAGACTGGCATTGAAAAATGGGGCGAACAGTACCTGGCCGGCAAAACGGGTGGAACCATTTATGTGGTTGATAAAGATGGCAAAGTGATCAGTACCCTGGGAAAGACAGAAGCCGTCCAGGCTTCATCGGTTACCCTGACACTGGACCAGAGTTTACAAATCCAGGCGCAAAAAGCGCTGGCGGGTTTTCGTGGTTCGATTGTGGTGATGGAACGGGATACCGGCAGGGTGCTCGCGATGGTCTCCTCCCCCAAATATGATCCGAACTTGTTTGAGCCAAACAACACAAATAGTGGTTATGCTCTCGGGAATTTGCTAAATGATCCGACTACTCCCATGCTCGATCGATCTACCAACGGACAGTATCCCCTCGGGTCGGTTTTCAAAGTCATTACCTTTTCCGCTGCGCTTGAAAGCGGAACCTATACCCCCGACACGTTTTATCATTGCGGGTATGATTTCACCGAACTGCCCGACCGGGTACTGCACGATTGGACCTGGGAACATTACATGAATGAACTGACTGCCACTGGCCAGGGCAATACGCAGCCTTCGGGTGACCTTACCTTGACCGAGGGTTTGATGCGTTCCTGCAACCCATATTTCTGGCATATTGGCCTGGACCTGTATAATCAGGGGCGTGTTTCAGCCATTGCGGACATGGCGCGCGGTTTTGGGCTTGGCTCACCCACCGGGATTGGCGAGGTGGATGAGGCAGCCGGCACCATCATCAATCCGCCCAGCCTGCTGGATGCGGTTAACCAGGCCATTGGACAGGGTGATGTTCTGGTGACCCCGCTGCAGGTGGCCGATTTTATGGCTGCGATTGGGAATGGCGGCACACTTTACCGTCCCCAGGTGGTTGAAAAAGTGACCGATGCCGGTGGGGTGCAGACTTCCATTTTTAAACCCGAGGCGCGCGGGGTGCTGCCAATTAAACCCGAGACCCTGGCTGCTTTGCGAACTGCCATGCTGGCAGTCATCAGGAACCGGCGTGGAACCGCTTACCAACGTTTTACCAACCTGACCAGTATTCCTATTTATGGCAAGACCGGCACGGCTGAATCAAATACGGGTACCCCGCATGCCTGGTTTGCAGGTTACACGGATGCTCAAAACCCGGCCCTTCCGGACATTTCGGTGGCTGTTATCGCTGAAAATGCCGGTGAAGGCTCGGTGATTGCCGCACCGATCTTTAAACGTGTGGTTGAAATTTATTTTTTTGGCAAGCCTCGCACCCCCTATTGGTGGGAATCCAATATCGGGATTACGCGTACGCCCACATCTCCTGTAACTCCCACTGTGCCGCAGTGACCGAAATTGGTGCTGTGCTTTTGCAAAGCGCATGGCACCAATTTTTTTAGGAGATTCTCGTTTTGATTTCATCAAGTGTACTTGAGAGGATAAACTATTGGATATGCCTGTTCCTGATTTTTCCACTGGTCTGATAATTCGGGCTCAATCGGGCTTCTTTTTTGTGCTTGCAGAAGGACAATCTCAACCTGTCACCTGTCAGTTGCGCGGGCGATTGAAACAGGGCCGGAGGGAAGGTGATATTGCCGCAGTGGGTGACCAGGTGACCTTTACGCTGTTGGTCGATGGTTCCGGTTCGATTGAAGAGATTCTGCCGCGGAAAAGCGAAATCGTCCGACTTGATCCGCGCCCGCAGGGTGAATATCGTCAGATTTTGTTGGCTAATCCAGATCAGGCTGTCTTTGTATTTGCCTGCGCCAACCCGGAGCCGCGTATGCGCATGCTTGACCGCTTCCTGGTGATTGCAGAAAAACAAAAGGTGCCAGCGGTGATCGTAGCCAACAAGCTGGATATAATCGGGATCGAAGCGGCTCAAGCCAAATTTGGATATTATCCGAGTCTGGGATACAGAGTTATTTATACTTCAGCCAGCGAAAATATTGGCATTGATGAATTGAAGGACACTTTATCAGGTAAGTTATCTGCCCTGGCTGGGCCTTCCGGCGTTGGAAAATCCAGCTTGATGAATGCCATCCAGCCGGGCCTGGGTATTGCGGTTGGCGAGATCAGTTCTTTCAATGATAAAGGCAAACACACCACTAACTTCAGGCAGCTTCACCCGCTTGAGGGAGGTGGTTGGGTGGCTGATGCTCCCGGTTGGAAATCTCTGGCGCTCTGGGATACCCGTCCCGAAGAGCTTGACGCTTATTTCCCGGAGTTGAGCGTTCTGGTGCAGGATTGTCAGTTCAGTGATTGTAGCCATATCCACGAACCAGGCTGTGCTGTATTGGAGGCTGTCAAAACCGGTCAGGTTCGCCGGGAACGCTATGATTCATATTTACGCTTGAAGGCCGGCCAGGAATAAGGTCTGCCAGGTTCGCAGCGTAAAAAACGGTTGAAAAAAAGGATGTTATGAATAGCTGGGATGTTTTTGGACATGATTGGGCAGTGGAGATGCTTCAACAGCATGTCGCCAATGCCAACCTGCGACATGCTTACCTGATCACCGGCCCGCTTGGAGTGGGACGGCGGACACTGGCGGTTCGTCTGGCACAGTCGCTCAACTGTGCCACACCCTCACAGCCGGGTGTGGCCTGCCGCACCTGCCGTACCTGTAAGCAGATCGAAGCCGGTCAGTATCCGGATTTGTTGGTTATCAAAAAGCTGGCAGATAAAAAAGATATCAGCGTTGACCAGATCAGGGAGGTCAGCAGGTTTCTTTCGCTCAAGCCATACATGGCTGCTTACAAGGTTGTGTTGGTTATCAACCTGGAAGATTCAACTACGAATGCTCAAAATGCCTTATTAAAAACTCTGGAAGAAGCTCCTGGGTTTGCGCTTTTGTTGTTGACGGCTGAGAACGCTGAGCAGTTGCTGCCCACGATTGTTTCACGCTGCGAGATTTTGCGCTTGCGGCCTCTCAAGCCGGAGGTTGTTTCCAATTTTCTAGTTTCACGACTTGTACCAGCTGAGTTAGCCAATTTATGTGCTCATCTAGCGGGTGGACGTCCCGGGTATGGCTTGCATCTTGCCAGCAACTCGCATGCGCTCTCTTTTCGCACTGATAAACTTGATGAATTGAAAACCTTATTGGCCGATAGGCTTTACGACCGCATCCATTATGCTGAGAAATTGGTCAAAGATAAGGAAATCTTCCGCCAGACGCTTTTTATCTGGTTGTCGTATTGGAGGGATGTTTTATTGAAAACATCCGGCACCGAAGCGCTGCTTACCAATATTGACCGGGCTGAAGAAATTGAAAATCTATCCTATCAGGTGGGTTTTTCCAGGGCCAGAGTCATTACGACGGGTATGGAAAAGGCCATCGACCAGTTGGATAAAAATGTCAATCCCAGGCTGTTGGCTGAAGTGACTTTAATGGATTGGCCGAGGGTAAAGTGAGGTTTTAATGGGTTTTGCATCTCCCCCAAATCCCAGGCAATTTCAGGAGGTTGTTTGGGATATTGCCAGACAAATACCGCCTGGACAGGTCAGTACTTATGGGCAGATTGCTGGCATGATCCCGCCGCCAGGAACAATGAATTTGAAGGACTTTGAGGCTTTTGGTGCGCGCTGGGTGGGTGGTGCGATGGCCAATTGCCCGGCGGATGTTCCCTGGCAGCGGGTAATTAATTCACAAGGCAAGATCAGTCCGCGCCCGGGTGCCGCCCAGCAAAAGGAATTACTGCGGGTCGAAGGCGTTTTGTTTAACGAAAAAGATCAGGTTGATTTCGAGCGGGTTGGCTGGAATGGCCCGGATCCGGAATGGTGCAAGGCGCGCGGGTTTTTTCGCCCCAAAGCGCTTGGAAAGTCACAGCCAGCATTATTTTAATTTTGAACTCTGCGGCTCTATCACTCATCCCATTCAACCTGTAATTGAAATTGCTGTTTAAAATGGCAGCAATTCTCAGAATGGTTGTGCCGCAACTGCTAATAAATTGGTTAAATCCGGGTTCGGTGGGTGAATATAAAGTAAAATTCGTTCGTGAAGCTCGATTGATATTTCGCTATGAGATCCATCCATTCTAAAAAAATTCATTAGAATTTTTTGTCCCAATCAACTTTTTGTTTTTCATTCACCAACCCAACATAACCCTATGCCTTCTGATACCCAGGTAATTTACTCGATGAACAAGGTGGGGCGAATTGTGCCCCCCAATAACAAACAAGTCTTGCGTGATATCTCGCTTGGCTTTTATTATGGCGCCAAGATTGGCGTGCTCGGCCTGAATGGTGCCGGTAAATCCACCCTGTTGCGGATTATGGCGGGAGTGGATTTGGATTACGTCGGCGAGATATCCATGTCCAAAGGCTACACAGTAGGCATGCTAGAACAGGAACCAAAACTCGATGACAGCAAAACCGTGATAGAGATTATTCGCGAAGCCGTTAAGCCGATTGTCGACATGCTGGCTCGCTTTGATGAGGTCAATGCCAGATTTGCCGAGCCTGATGCTGATTTTGAGGCTTTGATCGAAGAACAGGGCAAACTGCAGGATCGACTCGACCGGGTTGATGCCTGGAATCTTGATTCACACCTGGCAGTTGCCATGGAAGCCTTGCGCTGTCCACCCGCCGATACCCCCATCCAAATTTGTTCGGGTGGTGAACGTCGCCGGGTTGCTCTGACCCGTTTACTGCTGACCGAACCTGATATCTTGCTGCTTGATGAGCCAACCAATCACCTGGATGCTGAATCAGTGGCCTGGCTGGAGCATCATCTGCGCGAATACAAGGGTACGGTCATCGCGGTAACCCATGACCGTTATTTTCTTGATAATGTCGCAGGATGGATCCTGGAGCTTGACCGGGGCTACGGCATTCCCTGGAAAGGCAATTACACATCCTGGTTGGAGCAAAAAGGGGAACGTCTCAGGCTGGAAGAGAAATCTGAATCGCGCCGCCAAAAAACGCTTGAACGTGAGCTGGAGTGGATTCGCATGTCACCCAAGGCGCGTCAGTCCAAAGGCCAGGCTCGTGTAACCGCTTATGAAAAACTGCTCAGCCAGGAAAACGAAAAGTACAGAGAAGATCTTGAAATTTTCATTCCATCCGGCCCGCGGCTGGGGGATATCGTCCTTGAATTGACCAACATCACCAAGGCCTATGGCGAGCGCCTGATTATCGATAATTTCAGCGGCAACATTCCGCCTGGTTCAATCCTGGGCATTGTTGGCCCCAATGGTGCCGGAAAAACGACCCTTTTGAAAATGATTACCGGGCAGGAAAAGCCGGACAGCGGTAGCATTCGCATAGGTGAAACCATCAAGCTGGCCTATGCGGATCAGAATCGCACGCTTGACCCTGAAAAATCCGTCTATGAAGAGATTTCAGGCGGCATGGAAATATTGGAGCTTGGGAACCGCAAGGTTAATGCGCGTGGTTATTGTTCGTCATTTAATTTCCAGGGTACCGATCAACAGAAAAAGATCAGCATGCTTTCGGGTGGTGAACGCAACCGGGTGCACCTGGCCAAGACCCTCAAGGAAGGCGCCAATTTTATCCTGTTGGATGAACCAACCAACGACCTGGACATCAATACCCTGCGTGCACTGGAAGAGGCCCTCGAAGAATTTGCCGGGTGTGCGGTGGTGGTCAGTCACGATCGTTGGTTCCTGGACCGTATCTGTACGCACATCCTGGCTTTTGAAGGTGACAGCCAGGCCCGGCTCTTCATGGGCAATTGGTCAGATTATGAAAAAGATTACCATGAACGCTATGGGAAATCTGTTGATACGCCCAAGCGGGTGCAATACAGAACCTTGAAACGCTAACCTGCCGGGAAAACCACTGGCAGGCTGGCACATTTGGCCGAAATCTAATCAGGCTGGATTGTTTCCATTATTCAGGTTAAACACATAAAAATAATGGAAAAACCGCTTAATCTGACATCGTCAAAATAAATCCAATAAAAATAAAGGACAGAGATCGTAAGATCTC
>CAZLJB010000068.1:0-11261 GCA_964559195.1 uncultured Anaerolinea sp.
GGACATGGGATAACCCTCCTTAGAATTAGGTACTCAATTTTACCGCCGAACAAACCAACATGAATGGCGAACTTCTCTCGAATAATTATTCCGCCAACCCAAAGAGGGCTTGCATTTGAAGGCTGCTTTCGTCTCGTAGATGCTCACACCCATCTCAAATTTCGTAATGGCAAGAGATTGCACAAGGTTTGTTTCGCATTGACTGCTTCGATTGAGGATGGCTCCATTTTAGATTTCGTAATCAACCAGTTGATTAGCCACTCTGTGACCGGCATCATCTTAAGCTCGGAATTGCCAATGTGTAAATTTTAAGCGGCTTAATAACAGCATATAAAGCCCACCTTCCGCATCTTGTCCATCAAATCGCAGTAGCGGTACTTTGGATCCATTCCAAAATGGCGCATCAAACAGGTATTATTCAATTTTGGTTTCCAGCTAAACTAAATCAACCCTAGATGTAATGTTGCGCCAAAGTGATTCGCATCTATTGCCAGAACGCAATTAAATTGCTCCCTGGCGGTAGTCAGTTCATTCAGCCCAAGAAAACCCAAACCCAGCATGTAATGACAGTGCAGTCGATTGCGCTGGTTCAAATCCACGTCAAAAACCAGGAAGTCTGGCAGCGAAACGGCAAAATAATCCATTTTCACTTCATCGTGCATGTGCACATCGCCATATTCCACCAGTTTACTAAAAATAGCATGGGCTTCTTCGGTGCGGTTCAGTTTCAGGCAGGCCCACCCTCGATAGAAAATCATATCGGGTGGCTGATCATTATAGAACATTGCTGATGTTGGTTCACTAAGACCTTTGGCTGCACGTTCAAACCAATGCCGTGCGCTTTCTTTTTCTCCCAGCGCTTCATACGCGCAGCCAAGATAGTAGAAGACATTGTTTTCTTGCGCTCCATATAGTTTGCCTTCGCCCAGGTTTGGCGGATAGGACTGCGCCTGCATCAGCAATTCAATTGCTTGTTGCATTGAGCCAGCGGTGATCATTAACCTGGCACTTTCCACAAGACTGATGATGTACTGACCAGAGACTTTGCCCTCCCCACCTTCCCAGGGATGAAAATTACGCGCCATCAGGCATTGGCGTGCAACCGCCGGACTGCGCAAAAGGTTCTGCAGGGTAATGTACTCAATAGTCAGGTCGTCGCGCTGTTCTACCAGCTCAGGGTATTGTTCAAGAAGCGCAAGGCGCTCAGCCGGCGCGCGGTTAAGCTGCTTATAAAGTTGATCAAGCTCAAAGAATACACGCGCATCGTGGCGGTTTAGCGCAAAAGCCGTTTCAAAGCATACCAGCGCCTGCTCCGGATTGTGACCCTTGTTGAAGTATGCCAAACCCAGGTTGCGCCACACGGTGGCGAAATCTGGACTCAGCTTGCAGGCGCTTTCCCAACAGGCAATCGCCTCAGCATGACGACGATGGGCATACCAGAAGTTGCCCAGATAATACAGGGCGCGGGCATCTTGTGGATTTGAGAGTTGCGCAGCCTGGAGAATTACCACATCTTCAATCCGGTTTGGAAAACAATAATCAGATGGCAGAGCTGCAGCGAGCTTGAACTTCTCCTGGGCTACACTTTCATCCCCCGACTGGGTCAACACCCAACCCAGGGTGTAAACTGCCTGGGGATCAGAAGGTGCCTTCTCAAGCAATCGCACGGCATCGGCGAAAAGGCCGGCATGGGCGTAATCAAGTGCAAGTTCAATGGTTGTGGCAGGGTCTGGGTGGACAATTTTCTCGAATGCCAGGTCACCATCCCGAACATAATCTTCCCATAGTGCGCCGTATTCCATTGGGTCAGCAAGCAAACTGAGGCTGGCTTCGCTGCGGGATTTATCCGCCTGACCGGACAGGCGCAGCAGGGCAATCTTGAGATGGTGTGCTCCGTGGTGGCGCCCGTTACGACTCAAGCAATGCTCTACGTAATCAAGCGCCTGAGCAAAGTCGCCGCTGCGGCTGGAGATACGAGCAAGTTCAAAATAAGCAGCATCCTGCCAGGCCGCATTCCAGACTGCTTTGTGGAAGGCAGCAAAAGCTTCAACGTAGCGTTCTTGCATCCTGAGTGCCAAGCCCAGATTGTAAAACGGCTCGCCATCATATGGGTTGGGGTTACGCAGAGTCAGACGATTGAGAGCCTTTTGGAAATACGCTTCAGCTTCGGCAAACATTCCACGCCGGAACAGCAGCAACCCCATGGCATTGTTGCAACGGCTGTCACCTGGGTCACGGCGCAGGGCTTCGAGATAATAAGGCTCGGGGGCATACGTGGCGTGACGATATTGTTCAAGGTGCTGACCATTCAAAAATAATTCTTCAATAGATTCAATCTCGGAAGGCGAGCGCGCCGGGATGGCCGAAGAAGGGATCTCAGGCTGATCAACCGGCAGCGGCGTAAAAGCCAGCAAGACCATGGGACCTGCATAAACACTGAGAGTCAGTTCCTGCGGTTTTGTGCCAGCAGGGATTGGCAGGCTCTCGCGCAGGGTTTGTTCCGGGCTAAGAATCAATTGTTTTTCATAAAGTAATTGCTCTTTGCAGCTCAGTTTCACGGTGACCATGTTTGGAGCTGAAACATAGACGCCAAAGCCAACGCTATTACCTTTCACTTCCAGACTTAGGGCTGCGTGTTTGTTCGCGTTGCAAGCAGGACCTATTTCTTTATAGGGCATAAAGGTCTGGGTGAAGGATTTTTCTTCACCCGGTTGTATCCAGGAAAAATCAGGTTGATTATCGGTGTAGGCGCCACACATCAGTTCGATGTATGGCCCGTCTTCATCCGTCAACTGCCTGTCCCAGGCCTGCCCAAACTCGCCGTTGCCCCAGGTCCACTGCTTCTTGCCTGGCACAACATGATGATTAGCGATATGCAGCATGCCAGCCTGGGCGCGATGGTCGTAATCGCCCATAAAATCAAAATCAGAATGATAAGCCATGAAAGAGGTGGGAACAGGGATGTTCTTGTAAAGGCTGATATCGGTGCCTGGGGCATAATTCACTTTGTAATATGTGCCGGTGGCGATCGGGAAGCTGGATACATCGCGTTTGCCGTGATCCATGACCGCATGCACATCCGGCGGAAAGACGGACTGGTACTGATCGTGGACGGTCACTGCCGGGTTGGCCCACCAGAGAAAGGTCTGCGGTTCGGATGTGCGGTTGTAAAGCTGGACGCGAATATCGAGGATTGCGCGTTCGGGATAAAGGGTAAAACCGTGCATGCCCTTGGTGCGGAACATCTTCTCGATTTCGGCGCACCAGACCGTCTTGCTGCCATCTTCGTGAGTTTCAATACGCCAATCCAACGGGTCAAAGGTGCTGGGGCGATGGTGCTGCGGCCAATTAAACTCGATGCCGCCGGAAATCCAGGGGCCCGCCAGCCCCACCAGGGCAGGCTTGATGACCTGGTTGTAATAGACAAAATGGTAACCATTGGTTTTGTCGAGCGCCATCTGCACGCGTCCGCCCAGCTCCGGCATGATCATGATTTTCAGAAAGCGATTTTCCAGGAACAGGGCGGTGTACTCTTTGTCTTCTTTCTCATCGAAAACCCTGTCAATGACGGGGTGTGGGTAAACCACCCCACTGCTGCCCTGGTAAACCCGTTTTTCCAGGAACATGGGGTTTTTATCTGGCGTGCCAGTTTTATAAGTAGGAATCTTTACGATCTCCGCCCAGGCAAGCACTTCCAAAGTCATGCCAGCTTCTCCTTGAATAATATCCGTCATCTGCATTTCGCTCGCAGGTTATGTGTAAAGTGAACAATTTTTATCATCAATTGGTCCAGCCAGTTTGTACAAACTGGCTGGAATGTGCTGTGATTTATTTAATGTGTAAAAACATGCAAAGCTTAGGCTGCGACCTTGTCTTTTTCGCGTTTGCGATACGCCTTGATCCAGCGCATACCATAATCATCACGGCCCATCGAAAGGTCGGCAGCCAACACGGCCAAGTTAACTTCGCTTATTAACGGATTGGTGATTGGGCAGGTCAGCCCGGCATGGATGGCCATGGCAATATAAGTGGCATTGATGTATTTGCGGTCGGGCATACCGAATGAGATGTTGCTGGCACCCATCGAAATATTGACGCCAAACTCTTTAACTACCAGTTGGATGGTATCCAACGCAATTCTTCCCGCCTTGCTGTCTGCGCTCATGGCCATCGCCAACGGGTCGATGACCACGTCTTCGAGTGGAATACCCGCTTTCGCAGCACGTTCGATGATACGCGCTGCTACCGCAAAACGCGCTTCTGCCGTGGCTGGGATGCCATTGTCGTCCATGCACAGCCCAATGACCGCTGCCCCATGTTCTTTGGCCAGCGGAAGGACAGCAGACAACGATTTTTCTTCGCCGTTGACCGAATTGATCAGGGCTTTACCTGCATATTCCGAGTAAACGGAAAGAGCTGCTGCCAGTGCCTGGGGATTGGCGGTATCGATGCAGAGGGGCACATCCACCACTTCCATGACGTTGCGAATGATTTTCTGGATCAGCGCGGGTTCATCGGCACCGGGCACACCAGCATTGATGTCCAGAGCGGCCGCGCCTGCCGCCACCTGGTCAAGCGCATCCTTGCGCACAATGTCAAAGTTGCCGGCCTGCAGCGCCTCAAGCACGGCTTTGCGTCCAGTGGGGTTGATGCGTTCACCGATGATGGCAGTGGGTAGATCGCGGTTGATTTTGATGGTTTTGCTTTTCGATTTAAGCGTGGTGGTCAGGTTTTCAGTCATGGGAACCTCTCTTATTCAAAGATTGAAATCTATACAGCGTTTTGACTGGAAGAGCATTATCAGCCTTTTCCATTGTAGCGATTTGCAAAGCGCTCAGCCTGCCGGTGCGCCATCCAGTTGCAAATATCCCAGAGATCCGCAACCGGCATGTTGCTATAAGGCAGAGTATGCAGGTAATCGGGCGGACCAAATTCTGGGGTCAGGGGACTGATTTTCCTACCTTTAGCAATTTGCGCATCCCAAATAAGGTCCCACCAGCGCTCATGCGCTTCCAGGTGTCGCTGGTATTCCGGGGCGCGCGGATCCGGCACCTGCGGTCCCTGCTCATAGCCAACCCGACTGTGAAGAAGGATGCAGCGTTGGGCGCATTGCTCGATGATCTTCAACTCGTCATCGATGAGGCGCTCGCAAACACATACCCAATGGCTCAGATCGCAGCACAGGCGCAAATTCTCAAATTGTCCAAGAAGTCGTTGCGTAACCCAGGGATTGAATAAACTGCGCCCACGGTGAGTCTCGTGTGCAACGGGTACATTCAGGCTGGCTTCAAATGAAAGGGCCCCGCTAAAAAAGTCGCGGCTCTGTCCTTCATCCCAGGCATCCCGTCCGCTGTGGCAGTTGATCATGATGGGCCGCAGCGCGCGGCTTGCCTCGATTTGTGCGCGGAAGGAATCCAGATGCTCTGCGACGGAAGCGCCGCTTGTAAATGCCATGGCGATATATGCAAAACCATACTGGTCAAGCAGGTCGCGGAAGCGGGCCTGGTCTGCCGGAACAGGCAAGGGCGATTCGATAGCGCCGTAGCCGGCAGCTTGAATACGCGGAAAGGACTGTTCCCAGCTTTCCGTAATACCCCATAAATGCCGAGTCAATAACAATTGCATCACTCACCTCATGTAATTTGTAAAATCAGGTATCGCATTAGAGCATATCATCCAGCGTCCAGTGTTGCTGCCAGCGGGCATCAATCTCATCACGGATGCGTTGGTAACGAATATCAGTGCTGAGACGCATTCGTCCAGCGGAGCTGTTATTTTGAGTGGCGGCATGGATCATGTAGCATGTGTGAACCACCATGTCACCCGCTTCATAGTCAGCCACCAACCAGCGGGTTTGGTAACGGTTGACCAATACACTCAAATCTTTGCCAATGCCGCCGGTGGCGCTCATGTGTTTATTATATGCATTCAAACGCTCTTCAGGAGAAAGTACTGGGCTTCTTGCTGCAAAATCCGCCTCCATTTGACGGCCAACGTTATCGCTGCCTTCCAGGTAAGTCAGCCCGCCCATCTCCAAGGGCACATCACCCAATGGGATCCAGCTGCTGAGCACACTATCTGTCCCACCTCGCAGATAGATCAGATCATAATGCGCATCGGTGGTCTTTGGGTCCAAGGGATACGTTTGACGCACGATTTTTCGTTTGTGCAAATACACATCGCTTCCCAGCAGCTGCTCATAAAATTGCCACAACCGGGGTTGAAAACAAAAAGACTCGTAGGCCGCAGTACGCACAAACTCCATCAAAAGGCGGGTCGTTTGGCCGGTCTGGTCACGCAGCCCCGAGAAAATACCTTCAACTGTTTCGGCGTTTTCCGCCAGGATACCGGTGGGTTTCATGCGCTCAAAATAGCGCTGCCGAAGCGCGATGACAGCCTGACGCGGAAAAAAATTACGCAGCCACAGATAGCCTTGTGCCTTCAATTGTTCACGCAATTCAACAATAGATGCATTGAGGGTGCAGGGCACAAGTTTGCCTAATTGTTCTGCAGAATTCACCAGCGGATAGCCGTTGCTTGTCAAATCCATTATTTCAGCCTCTCGTCTCTCACCTATCCGAACATCAACCAATCTCTGGTCTCGCGCGAACAGCAATTACTAATAAATTAAAATTCGTCGTAAGAAATTTGTATTGGGGGCACTCCAAGATTCTTTAGCATACGCGTGGCAGCCTGGATCATTGCCGGGGGACCACACAGAAAGTACTCGATACTCTTGGGATCAGGATGCGAGTCAAGGTATTCCCGCTTGAGCACATCGTGGATAAAACCTGTATGCGAGCGCCACTGATCTTCAGGCTGAGGATCGGACAACGCAAAATGAAAGCTGAAATTTGGATTCTGACGGGCCAGGTTTTCAAAATAATCCTGGTAGAACATCTCCTGAATGGAACGCGCGCCATACCAGTAACTGACACGAGCGGAGTTTTTGCGAGTCTCCAGCAGATACGCAAGGTGTGAGCGCAGCGGAGCCATACCCGCACCGCCGCCCAAATAAACCAATTCCCGCTCTGTTTCCTTAATATGAAATTCGCCGAAGGGGCCAATCGCAGTAACGATGTCACCCGGTTTGAGGCCAAAAACATACGAAGAACCACTCCCTGCATTACAGTCCACGCCTCGCGGCGGAGTGGCAATGCGCACATTGAAGCGCAGCTGCTTGTCAGCAGCAGGGTTGGTAGCCAATGAATAATTTCGTCGGCAAGGGCTGGGGTTCTCCGCCATAAATTCGAAGACATGTTGGGTCTGCCAGGCAGCGGTAAACGGCAGCTTAACTTCAATATTTTGCAAAGAACGCAACCCATATACCGGGATGTCAAGCTGCATGTAATCCCCGGGCTGATACTCCAATCTGGGAGATGTACCGTCAAGTTCAAGAACCAACTCTTTAATAAAGGTGGCAACATTCTCATTGCTGATCACTCGGAAGGTGTAGGTGGTGGCTGGAGAGGTTACACCATACCCGCCTGCGGAAGCCAGATCCATGAACAACTTCCCATCGTTTTCGCACAGCACATAGGTCTTCAGACCCACGCAAACTGGCAGGCGCTGCGGAGATCCATCGCGGATATCAAAACGGCCATTGTGTTTTGCACACTCAATCAACGAACCCTTCACAAAGCCGTCCGCCAGGTGCGCGTTACCGTGGGTGCAAATCCCATCGGTGGCATAGAATTGACCATCTGCCGCTCGATAGATGGCATACGTCTTCCGGTCATGATCAAAACGGAGTACATCTTCCTTTTGCAGAAGCGCACACTCACAAACCTCAATCCAACCATCCACGACGGGTCGGTTTTCGGATGTGATCGTCTGGGAAGATACAACCATATCAGGCAGGCCAACAGGCGCTGGCAGCTCACGCTGCACAAAGTAATCGGGATCCTTGGCCTGTCGCAATAAAGTTGGCACAATTTCCCGGTATGCTTCCAACAAGCCGTTATAGGGTCGGGGCGTATCGGCCTTGATGAGTTCATGCAGTTTTGGCAGGGCGTGGTAGGGCACCAGCGGGAACATATGATGCTCGATATGATAGCCCATATTCCAATACAGGTAATGATTGATCCGATTCATGTAAACAGTGCGGGTATTCAGGCGGTGATCAAGTACATTCTCCGCCAGGCCTGCATGTTGGGTAAGACCGTAAATTACGGTCAGCCAGGTGCCGTAAAAATTTGGGAAAACAAAATATATCAGTGGCAGGAAACTGCCGGTAACGATTGATAGGGCTATCACGCTCAAATAGATGGCGACATAGATACGGGCTCGGACAAAGATCTTGCCATGTTCAGTATTGGGGATATAGGTCAGCTCTTCCGCCGTCATCCGGCCCGCGCTGTGCAGCAGCACGCTTTTCACATAGACCGGCAGGACAGTCAGGTTAAAAAAATTCAAACAGACAGCCCTCAGGTTTGCCGGGCGCTGCACCGCGATCTCCAGGTCGCGCCCGACGATGATCGTGTCGCTATGATGGCGAGCGTGGCTCCAACGCCAGGGAATTGACTCGCGCCGAACCATGAAGGAAGCCAGTTCGTAAAGGGCATTATTCATCCAATCTGTTTTAAAAGCTGTCCCATGGCTGGATTCGTGCCAACGCGAGTCAGAAACCGAAGCGTACAGGATGCCATAAATAGCAAACGGGATCACAGCCCACCAGGTACCCAAGAGCAGGTAACCCCCATAACCAAAGACAAACAACAGGACAAACCAGAGCAGGGTATCACGGACAGCAATGTCATCACGCCGTTCCAGCAGTTCGCGCATTTTTTGTTTTGGAATTGGCGTGGTATACCATTTTGCGTCCGCCAGACCCTTCTCAACTGCCAGGTTCGCATCCTTGCCAATAAGACTGTAATCGTTCAATCGAACCTCATTTATAAATTTACCGGCCATGTCATTCTCTCGAAAAGGCGTATCTATTTCTGCCAAAATAGATTTTTTCTCAATATAAATCCGAAGAAGTTACATGGCCAGGGCTGCCCGCAGTTTCAACTCACCCTGTTCCCTCAACTGCAACCTTCTGATTCTGATCCGCTCAACATCGATGGGGAAGCTTCCATAAGCGTGCACCGTTTGATACATCTTCGCAGCATTATCCACCGGTACAGCATCGTGTACTTCGCTGGATGAACCGATAAAGATACCCGCTTCAGGGCCGATTTTTTCGATTAGCTCAAGCGTTTCGTCTTCCACATCGCCCAGTGTTCCATGCGGCAGGGTATGGATGCAGCACACATTGCCAAAGAGCATTTTGTGAGGGTATTCTTTTCTGATCTCGAAGATATCATTGCAATTATTACGCTCTATCGGGTTCAGACCGTCCGCGCCCAATTCATCAAAAATAAGAGGCAGGAACTTCCCGTATTTGCCATCCGTATGGTATAAAAATTTCATCCCTTTTTCTTTGATCGGCTCTGAGATCCATTTCCAACGTGGCAAGCCCTGCTCGCGAACAAACCTGGGGCTAAAGATTGGTCCGGTGGTCCCAGAGATGTCTTCGCCCATAAACAACAGCGGCACTTCAGTTACCTCGGCATAAGCCCTGGCAATATAAGCAGAAAATAACCCGGTACAATCCATAATGTGGGCCAATAATTCCGGCGCATCGTAGATTGCCAGCGCAAACAACTCCATATCCATAAAAGTATATGCATCTGTAAGGGGTCCTTCCACAGCGCCCACAAAAACAATATCGTGCTGCCCAAGCGTGTGCTGTATCTGGCGGATGACGGGTTGGTACCAATCGCGAACATCTTCGTAGCGTGGCTTTTGTGGCATGTGTTTTTCAAGCTCGGCCAGCGTGCGGAATGGACGTTTGGAAATCCAGGCGGTTTCACCTGCCTGCGTAACACCCCACTCGGATGGGTCAACTCCAAAGAAACGGATCCAGTTTGCCACCTTGCCCCCCATCCAGTGGTTGACAGGGTCGTAGACAGAACGGGTAACATCCACCCCAATATTTTTCCAGGCTTTGGCATTGACTTCGATCAGCTCTTCGAAACTGTAGGTTCGGGATGCATCATAACCACCATGCTCGACCAGGAGTTTCAGGTTGTCCAGGTAATCGTAGGTCATGAGCTGGTCAATTGGTTCCCAGTTCAGTGCTTTTTTGAAGCGTTCAAGGTTATTCATGATTGGTTCCCTTTTCCGTTGCTGAAATGTTCATTGAAATAGTAATCAGCCCTTACCAAAAAGCAGCGAAAGTGTCCAACTCCGGCTTTCGCCGGGTTCCAGAACAAGCACCTTATTGTTACGCGCTGCTCGCTCCAGACTGTCATAGTATCCGTTGGATGGTTCAATTGCCGCTACCGGGACCGTGTTGTACCTGCCTTCATCCACCCATAAACCAAGAAAAGGAATGTCCGCAGATGACCAATCCAGGCGCAATTGACAACCCAATCCTTCGTGGATCAACGCTGCCCAGGAGATAGCCTGTTCGGGTGGGACATAAAACTTCCGGCAGGCGCGCTTCTCCACCGGGCGAACCCGATCCAGGTGCAGCGTCTGGCTGTTAACGCTAACAGATTCAGGCCATTTGCAGAGGCTACCAGATTTCCCCCAGTCGGGATCATCGTCAACAACGTTGACCAATTTCATTATTTCCGGTGGTAAAACAATGCGGGTTTGTGGGTCGGCAACAAACTGAGGATGCGCGGTCCACAAATAGGGAAATGTTTGTTTACCGGTATTCGTCAGGTTATAGCCCAATTGCAGGCAATTTGGTGTTGAGAATGCGACTGAACGGGAGAAGCGGTATGGCATTGCAACGCCCATCACCGACAAATTTAAAACTTCCCGATCATTTTCGGCGGTATCCACAAGCCAAGGAATACTCCATACCTCACCGTGGTCAGGCAAATGTACACCTTCCCAATCACAGGCAACAATCGTGGGCATCATCTCATCCCAACCACTCATATCCTGGCTGACAAAATCTGCACCATAGCTGGTTTGTTTCAAGGGGAGCATAGGCCCTGCCAACCACTCGTGCTGGAAGGTTTTATCAAACAACGATACGATTTTCGCGCCCAGGTTCGGAACGATAACAGTGTGGATCAACTCGTTTTCCAGCTTTAGGGCTGGAAAACCGTGCCAGATTGTTTGCTTGGTGGTGGAATTCATGGCAGGTATTCCTGTCCAGTACACGGAGACTACTGCACTAAAATTTAGAGCAGTGAATAAGGCGTATCCTTGATGGTATTGATCATCGCCCAGAAGTTTTCCATCGGTGTATCCAGTTG
>CAZLJB010000069.1:0-11145 GCA_964559195.1 uncultured Anaerolinea sp.
GATAGCTTCAGGTGACTGGAGTTCAGACGTGTGCTCTTCCGATCTGTTTGAAGAAGGTGACCCACCAGCTGGCTGCCAAAACCAGGACTGCCTCCCAGATGCTCCACATATCGCGCTGGATGGTGAGTGCCGGGGTTTCGGGATTTCTCCAAAACATCATTAATCCGAAGATGGAAATAATATCAATTAAAAGTAAGAACAGGGTGGAATAAAGATAAGTTTTCCGACGGCGGATGAGTTCAAAGCTGATGGCGCAAATTGGTATGATCAGCAAGGCATAATCATAGGACCATAGGTAGGGCGGCAGCAGCACGCCCAACCCGATTGCCGCACTAAAGGCCTCCAGATGTGAAAGTTTTCGTCGTTTTATCCAGAGTAACCAGGCGCAGGTGGCTACCAGCAGCAGGACGATTAGAATGTAAGAGAAAAAAGTGCAAAATTGATCTCCGCCACACAGCAAGCGAGTGTAGCTGGGCAGTGTTGGCTGGTTTCCCAGACGTTTATCCAGCAGGCTGCTGCTTACCGATATAAATTTTATTGGCCAGGCAGGGTCCTGGAACAGACCGATGACGAGCAGCCCCAACCCGCCGGTTGCGATCCCAAGCATGGCTTTCCAATTCTTCTGGTAAAGCAGCCATAGACCGATCAGGGCGGTTATAACTAACAGGGGCGGTTTGAGTGCCAGCCCGGCCAACAGTATACCGCCCAGCAGCGGGCGGCGGGTTTCAAGGAAATACAGGCCAAGGCTGAGAAAAACCAGGAATAAGACCGCAAAAGTGCCGGTCATTAATCCTAAAAAAATATTTCCGTTCAATACTGCAGCTAATAAAACAAAAGCGGCGAAGAGCTGGCGGTTTAGGCCTTCCCAGTGTGTGGAGAGCCATAAGATGCAGCACCCAATTAATAGTTGAGCGAGTGTATCCCAGAGAATATAGGCTTTGGCAATTGGTAACAGGCCGATTGGTGCGATAATCAGTGCCAGCGGCAGAGGGTAAGGGAATATCTGGTTGGGGATCCAGGTTGCCCCAAATTCGTGAGCGCCGTTTACCCAATCGGTGGATGAATATGGATGCTCACCGGTCCATTGCATACGCCCGGCCAGCCAGAAAGTAAAAAAGCCATTGTTGGTGTAATCAACTGTACGTTCATTGTTGACAGCGATACTGATATAAACCGGCATGAATGCCAGCAGTATCAAAACAAACCACCATTTTTCCAGCCAAGGTTTGATTTTTCGCACGCTTTTTTCCAGGATTAATCAAACTCAAAACGCAAATGTTTGACTGTCAGGCCATTATCAATTAATTCGCGCAGGGCATCTATCCCAATTCTGATGTGCTCGTTGACGAAATCCTGGTTGACCCGCTCATCACTTTCAGCTGTTTTTACCCCATCGGGTGTCATGGGTTGGTCAGAAATCAGCAGCAACGCGCCGGTGGGAATATCGTTGAAAAACCCGGTGCTGAAAATGGTGGCTGTTTCCATATCTACTGCCATGGCACGGATATTACGCAGGTAGTTTTTGAACTCATCGTCATGTTCCCAGATGCGCCGGTTGGTGGTGTAGACGGTACCGGTCCAATAATCACGTCCATGATTGCGGATGGCGGTCGAAACTGCTTTTTGCAAGCTGAAGGCCGGCAGGGCTGGTACCTCGGGCGGGAAATAATCATTGGAGGTGCCTTCTCCTCGGATGGCTGCAATTGGCAGGATCAGGTCGCCTATTTGATTCTTTTCTTTTAAACCACCACATTTACCTAAAAATAGGACTGCCTTGGGTTGGATGGCGCTCAGCAGATCCATGATAGTGGCGGCGTTTGCACTGCCCATCCCGAAATTGATAATTGTGATCCGCCCGGCAGTGGCATTTGGCATGGGCTTATCCAACCCGCGTACGCCCACACTGTTCCAGGCTGCGAAGGTTTGGACATACTTGCTAAAATTAGTCAGCAGGATGTATTGTCCAAACTCACCCAATTCCCTGCCTGTATAGCGTGGCAACCAGTTTTGAACGATTTCATCTTTTGTTTTCATGGACGCTCCAGATCTGGTATAGCCCCAGGCGCGCACCTTCGCCGTCAGAATGAAAGGTATCGATGACATCGAAGCCCGTTTCGCCAGCTAGAAGGTTTAATTCCTGGGATGTAAAGTGGTGTACATATCGCAGACCCTGGCCGCCGCTGCGCCAATCGAGCAGGTAATCACCCTCATCCACATCGCTGGCGCTGATGCTGGCCATTTCCCAGGCCTGGATGCGCTGCCTGAGCTTTTCGCTGTTTAGGAATTGCCAATTCGAAAGGATGAATTTCCCGTCGGGTTGGAGCAAATTTCGCACGTTTTGCAGGATAATTCGGCGCAGGTCAGCCCCTGGGATATGGTGCAGGACTGCAAAGGCAGTGACCAGGGAAAAATGTGTGGGCTCAAAGCTATGGTTCCAATCCAGAGTTGTTAAATCAGCTTCATAGAACGTGACCGGTAATCCTGCGGGTTGGGTCCGGGCATCCTTCAGCAAGGGCAGGCTGAAATCCAGACCGGTGTATGTTCCACGGAAATTGATCTGTGCCAGCGTGCGCGCCAGTTCACCGTTGCCGCAGCCCAGATCGAGAATGTTCTCATTGCCTGCCAGGTTTAAAATGACTTTGCGGACACCTGGTTGAATTCGTTTTCGGGTGGCAGAAAAGGGAGTGCCAAAGTCAGCGTAGAACTGGCGGTTTATTTCCAATAAACGTTGGGCCGTAAATAAATCCATCCTGTGATTATAGCAAGCCTGGCTGGTTTTGGGTTGAGAAAAATCGGGCTCCATTCATGAGACGTTCATCCCATGACGGGAAAAAATCAATTTAGGTGGTGCAATCCGTCAAAATTAATCCAGTCCGGTATCTCTCACCAACCTTCGGTTTGAAACAAAATCATCCTGATTTTGCCGTCTGGACGAACAAAGATCAGGGTATTTCCCATCCTAACCTGGGGAAATAGCCTGTGAGCCATTACTCAGGTTACATTGTTACTCAATAGGGGTAAATAAAAACGAGGACACTGCTAGCGTCCTCGTTGATCGGTGCGAAGGAAAGGTTTAATTTCTGGGTGGTTTATTGATCCCATAATTGGGCTTTCGACCGTAGACCATCCAGGCGTATCCGCCCAGGCCAAGCGCGCCAAAAATTAATATCCCGCCGGCAATGCCGAGCAGATTGGTCGATCCGGGTGTGCTATTGCTGACCGGGTCTTGAGGTTTGGTTTGGCCACCTTGTTGGGCTCCAAAATCTACAAAAATTTGTTCCCCGGGTTTAATGTCCAGGGTAAAATTTTGTTGAGTGGTTGGGTTGTAGCCTTCCGGAGCAGCTACGGAAATATTGTAGGTGCCTTGTACAACCTTTTCAAAACAAATTGGGTCTATTCCGGAAGTTGTGGTGGCTGTTTGGGAATATTGGCCCGAAGTGCCGGTGACGCTGACCGCCCCATTGGGGATGGTTCCCTCGGTATCCTGGCGTAGGGCATCCCCATTCGTGTCAGCATAGAGTAAAACGCAGACGGTGGCATCGCCCTGGTCAGGCGTAGCGCTGGGTTGGGCCGGGGTTGCCGTGATGTCAGGCCCGGCCGGTGTTGGTGTGCTGCCGGTCGGCCCACCCATTCCGATTAATAGCTGCTGACCAATGCTGAGGGTGCAGGCATCGTCCAACCGGTTGAGTGAACGCAGTTGGCTGAGCGGAATACCGGCGATATTGGCTATGATCGAACAATTCTGGCCCTCCTGTACTGTGATCAGGATGCGACCATCCGGACCAGGTGTGGGGGTAATGAAATTCTGAAAACTTTGCGAGGCTTGCGCGGAGAACGCCGTACCGGCCAATAAGAGCAGGGTGATGATTGGTACAAAGATGGTGATCAGTCGTTTCATAATGTCTCAATTATACAACAGGCTGGAAGTCTATTTCTGCTTTGGTAGTCTTTGTCAATCAAGCCGACTTTTTGAGGTTCTGACTGGCAGCTTGCGCTGATTGTAAAATTTCATGTGCCGAGCGCAAGGTGCCCTCGGTTACCTCGCCAAGCATTTGGGCCAGTTCCAATAAACGCTCATCACCTTCCAGTAGTTTTACCTGGGAAGTAGTGCGGCTTTTATCAACCAGTTTTTGGACGCGATAATGTTGGTCGCCAAAAGCTGCCAGCTGTGGCAAGTGGGTAATACATAAAACCTGATGTGCGCGTCCCAAATTCCACAATTTTTGGCCAACCACGCCGCCAACCCGCCCCCCGATGCCTTGATCGATCTCATCGAAAACCAGGCTGGGGATTTGATCGGCGCGTGCCAGGGTATTCTTGAGCGCCAGCATCAATCGTGAAGTTTCACCACCCGATGCGATTTTGGCCAGCGGTTTGAGGCCTTCACCCAGGTTGGGGGCTACCAGGAACTCCACCCGGTCGTAACCACTGGCATCGAAAGCCACCCGGTTGTTTTTACTGAGCGGTAGGCCGGCGGGGTCAGCCCTGGTTTGGAAATCCACGCCAAAACGGGCGGAAGCCATCTTAAGATCATCTAGTTCTGTCTCAATGCTTTTGGAAAGTTGTGCCCCGGTCGCCTTGCGTTTTTCAGAAAGATTCCGAGCGTGTTCGGTTAATTCTGCCAGCAAGCCGGATTCTCTGATTTCCAATTCGGCAATTTTCTCAGAAGCATTCGTGATGGTTTCCAGATCTTTGCGCGCTTTTGCGCCAAAAGCCAGGACTGTCTCAATTGTGCCGCCGTATTTGCGCTGGAGACGGTGCAGCATGTCAATCCGTTCCTCTACGTCTTCCAGGCGTCGAGGATTAAATTCGATGGTTTCCAGGTAATCGCGCAAGTCATGGGTGATATCGGCGATGCTTTCCAGCAGGGTTTCGGCGCGGGCTGCCAGTTCGGCTTTTTTTGTATCTACCCGCGCCATGGCTGCCAGAGCTGAGACCGCCTGACCCAGTTGGTCGCTGATGGCAGGCGTTTCTGGAGACCCCTCGTCCAGGAGCTGCAGGGCTTCCTGGGCGTTGCTGGAGAGAGTCTCAGAATTTGCCAGGCGGTCGCGTTCCAGGCGCAGTTCTTCATCTTCGCCAGGTTTGAGCCGGGCGGTTTCGATTTCTTCTGCCTGAAAAGACAGCATTTCAATTCTTCGGGCCGAATCCGCCTGGGCAGCGCGCAGTTCACTCAACTCACGGCGAACAGTCTGGAGTGTGGTGTAGGTCTTCCGGTAGGTTGCCAGCACAGAATCAACGTTTGCGAAACGATCCAACAGACCAAGGTGGGTGTGAGGGTCAAGGATGGATAAGTGTTCAGTTTGTCCGTGAATATCGACCAGAAATTTGCCAATTTCTTTTAACAGCATAACGTTGACGGTTCGCCCATTGATCCGGGCTGTTGAGCGGCCTTCCCGGCGAACTTCGCGGGCCAGGGTGACATAATTTTTGTCATCCAGCAGGTCTTCTCGTTTTAGAATTTCATTGACTGATTCCTGGCTTGATTTGGAAAGTTTGAAGATACCCTCCACGCTGGCGCGTTCGGCATCAGCTCGCAAGATGGTCGCATCAGCACGACCTCCCAAAAGCATTTCGAGGGCGTCCATGATGATGGATTTGCCCGCGCCCGTTTCACCAGTGAAGATGATCAGACCGGATGAAAACTCGAGCTCGAGTTTGTCGATAATGGCAAAATTTTCAATGCGAATTTCGGTCAGCATGGGCTATTTGAATAACTGGATACCGGAAAGCCGGGTGTAGACAGCCGGGGTGGCCATTGCAAGGTAAATGCCCTGGAAGGCCAGGCCAAAAATGTTGAAGGTGAACAATTGTAACAAGGCAATTGGCAGTGCTCCGATGACAACTGCCGCAGCAATTGTGATGAAAAGATTGCGGGAACGGTGCCGGTGAATGACCATGCGTGTGCCTTCGGCAATCAGCATTCCAGCGCTTGGGGCACCAGCGATGACCAGAATCCATCCGAAGAAGCCAATTGACCCAACCAGGCTGATCAAAAAACTTGCAATCGCAGAAAGTACCCCGGCGCTGGCGGCCCCCAGGACATAATCTGGCCAGGCTGCGGTATCGAAAACTTTCTGTTGGTTCTTGATGCATTCGGGGCAACGATACCCGATTGGCGACTTGATGGCGCATTTGGCACAAATAGGTTTTTCACAGCGGTTACAGCGTAACGCGGTTTCAACATCAGGGTGGTTGGCGCAGTAGGTTGGGGGTGTATTGACAGTCATCGAGGTAATCCTATGGTAGCGTTCTGGTTCATATGCCCGGTCAGGTTACGATAGAAATAACCCGGGTCGCCAAAACGAATAAATTTTACGGTATTTTCTCCGGCCCGGACGTCGACACGGTCATCTTCTGCCAAACCAACTGGTATTTGTCCATCCACACTGAGTACGGAGTTTTCGCTCAGAACCGTCATGCTGACGGTTGAGCCTTCTGAAAGTACCACCGCGCGATCCACTGATAAGTGCGGGGCAATTGGGATCAGCAAGATGTTACGGAGTTCGGGCGGAAGAATGGGGCCACCCGAGGCCAATGCATAGGCGGTGGAACCTGTTGCGGTGGAGGCAATCAGGCCGTCTGCCACATAAGTGGTTAAATACTGGTCATCCACGCAAGCCTTGATCTGGATCGGGCGCAAGTATTGTCCCCGGCTGACAACAGCGTCATTGAGTGCCAACCACGAACCAAGTATTTCACCGGCTCGCATGTGGTCTGCGCGCAGCATCATCCTTTTTTCAACCCAGAAATCACCCACCAGCAGCTGCTCAACCATTTTTTCCCAGCCACCATCCGAAATTTGGTACAGGAATCCCAGCCGGCCTTTGTTTATTCCCATAACTGGAATGTCATGGGGGGCGCATAAATGCCCGGCGCGTAACATGGTTCCATCTCCACCTACGGCGATTAGCAGGTCAAATTCGCCAGCATGGACTCGCTTGCGGAGTTTTTCGTCATAGAGTGAACCATGTGGACAGACCAGCCCTTTGTCTTTCAGGAAGGCTGAGATTGTTCCGGCCAGCTCCAGGGAATCAAGCAGCTTGGGGTGGCCAGTTACCACGATGCGCTGGGGAAGAAAGGATGATGTCATGGGTAAATTATAAAGCGTAAACAGTGATTCTTAATTTCTAAAAGGTAAAACGGGTCATGGATTATTCCCGCTTGGTGCTTGGTTATTCGATCTTTTGTTGACACACATTTCGAAAACCGCATTTTGCGCAGCGAGCAGGGTTTTCATGGGAGCGAAGCGGCCCTTCAGTTTGTGACCTGTTGTGCAAATCATCGCGACGCATCTCCGCCACGATATCCAGAATCATATTTTCAAGTTCCTGATTGTAGTCGATGGCGAAATCTCGATCTTCGTAATGGATGATTCCATAGGGTGGGCGCGATCCCAGGCTTTTTTCGACAAGCAGGCAGTAGGCTGCCACCTGGTAAATGTGCGCATCATACGGAGATTGGGGTGCACGCCCTGATTTGACTTCCACCGGAATAAGCCGCCCGTTTTTTTCAACCAGGTAGTCTGGTTTCCCGGTTATGCCCAGGGCTCCATCATATAAAGGTTTTTCGACCCTGGCACCCCAGGCGCGGGTATCCGTATAAATAACCCTGCCACCCGGTAGGCCCGCGCTCTTTTGGGTTCGTCCGGCTTGCCAGATCAGGATGATGGCGGCCAGTAGCAGGAGGATGGAGGCGTATAGAATAATCATCAGCCTCCCAGAAAATTGATCAGACCAAAGGCAGTGATCATCACGCAAGCAATCAGCAATAATAAAAAGCCCAGGCTGCGCATCATTCCTGCAGCCAGTACCTGACGACCGTGTTTACGATGCAGTTCTGTCCCGGCGGCCATTTCAGCCTGGTTCATGGATTCCTGGCCGTTCAGGCGGTACCACCAGGCTCGGCGGCAGTACAGGTAGGTGCCAATATCAGAGGCGCGAATGGGTTTCATGGGTTCGGGGTCTGCCTGGATGGAGTGCAGGATAGGTCTAGCACATTTATTCTATCATAATTTTGATTTCACTCACTTATTTTCGGTTTGGAACTATATCGTCCTGCTCTTACCGCCTGGAGGCACAAATATCCTGTGAGTCGTTACACAAAATAATAATTTTTGGCTCTGGCAGGCTGGATTCCTGGTTTCGGTTTTATAATGAGAGCATGTCTGGCTATCCTTTTTCTTTTCCCATCGAAGTGCGCTATGGCGACCTTGACCCACAGGGTCACGTTAACAATGCAAACTACCTGACCTTTATTGAACAGGCACGCCTTAATTACCTGATTAACCTGGGACTCTTCAGCCGGGAACAATCCTTTTTGGAAGTGGGGATTATCCTGGCAGATGTACGGGTTACCTTTAAAGCGCCTGTTTTATTCAGTTCCGATTTGCGTGTGGAAGTGCGGGTAACCCGTCTGGGTAACAAGTCGATCGGCATGGAATATCGCCTGTTGGAAAATTCTCGCGGGGTTGAGCTTGCCAGCGCCGTGACTGTTTTGGTAACTTATGATTATCATAAAAATGAAACCATACCGATCCCTGCACTGTGGCGCGAGAAGATTGCATCTTTTGAGGGATTAAGCGGGTGATGTATCAACAAGCAGACAGCCCTTTTTTACCTACGAAGAATATATAATATAAGCGTGTATCTATGAGCAAGCCGCCAGGTGTGCAATTTAATCATTCGATATGGAGAAAAGAATGTCCCTGCCAAAGATCGATACCCAATTTCTGATCCAGTTTCTGGTCGATTTATTAAATATTTCATCACCAACCGGTTTTGCAGAACCGGCGATAGCTTTTACTGAGCAGACCCTGCATTCTTTTTCACATATGACCCTGACTCACACTCGCAAGGGAGCTCTGGTGGCGCGCTGGGAAGGAAAAAAATCTGATGCTCCGCGTGCATTGACCGCCCATGTCGATACGCTTGGCGCGATGGTGAAGGAGATAAAGCCGAATGGCCGGTTGAAACTCTCAAAGATTGGCGGGCTTCTTCTCAACGGAGTTGAAACCGAAGGTTGCTGGGTGATCACAAATTCCGGTGGCAAGGTGCGCGGTTCCTACCTTTTTGAAAAAGCATCTTCGCATGTGCATGCCGCCCTGGTCAGCGAAACCAGGCGGGCTGAAGATAATATGGAAGTACGTCTGGATGCGCGTACTACTTCCGCGGAAGAGACTCGCGCCCTGGGGATACAGGTCGGAGATTTTGTTGCTTTTGATCCACGTGTTGAAGTCACGGAAGGCTTTGTGCGCTCCCGATTTTTGGATGATAAAGCTTGTGTGGCAATTGCCATGACAGCCATCAAAGCCTTGCATGATGCTGGTTTGCAGCCGGCTCAAAGTGTTTACTTTCACTTCAGTAATTATGAGGAAGTTGGACATGGCGCCTCGGCGGGTATTCCGCATTATGTTCATGAACTTCTGACCCTGGACATGGCTGCCATTGGCGATGGGCAGACCTCTGATGAATACAGCACCACCCTGTGTGTCAAGGACAGCGGCGGTCCGTATCATCATGGTTTCAGCCAAAAATTGCGTGCTCTGGCCGAAAAGGAATCTATTCCTTTTAAGACGGATATTTACCCTTACTATGGGTCAGATGGCGAAGCTTTCTGGCGTGCAGGTGGGGATGTGGCTGTGGCGTTGATTGGCCCGGGCGTGGATGCCTCACACAATTATGAACGGACCCATACCGAAGCCCTGATTGCCACCACCCGCTGGGTCTGCGCTTACCTGCTTTCTGAGTAAATCAGGCCGTTTTTGTTCCTGCCGGGTTCTCCAGTGGCAGGTTTGGTGGAATGAGGAAAAATTCGGATCACGAGAATTCAGGAGTTCGCTATGAAACTGGATGCTGCACTACCCCCTATTCGCCTTGCTGATGTGCCCGCCACTGCCAAAGCTGCCGAAGCCGTTGGTTTTGCAGCCATCTGGACCCAGGAGACTCAACACGATCCATTTCTCCCAAATGTACTGATTGCTGAACACACCAGCCGTATATCCTGTGGAACCGGGATTGCGGTTTCGTTTGGCCGTTCACCCGCCACCCTGGCATACAGTGCCTGGGACCTGGCAGCCCAATCGCAAGGGCGTTTTATTTTGGGGATCGGTACCCAGGTCAAAGCGCATATTGAGCGGCGTTTTGGGTTGGAGTGGCCTGCTTCGGTGACTGGAAAGTTGCGAGAACAGATCCAGGTCATGCGCGCTTTTTGGAATACCTGGCAGAATGGCGCGCCGTTGAATTTTCGTGGGGAATATTATAAGATCACGCTGATGTCCCCGTTTTTCAATCCAGGTCCTATTGAACATCCGGATATACCGGTTTATATCGCAGGGGTTAATCCCGGGTTGGCCAGGCTGGCTGGTGAGATGTGTGATGGTTTTCATGTCCATCCCTTTCATACCCGACCATACTTGCGGGAAGTTTTGCTGCCAGCCATCGCCGAAGGCGCTGCCCGGCATGATCGGCCGCGCTCGGCCGTCAGCATGGCAGGCTCGGTTTTTGCAGCCACAAATGAAAGCGAGCGTGAATTTTGCCGCCAGCAGGTTTCATTCTATGCATCCACACCTTCCTATCGACCCGTATTGGAACTGCACGGCTGGTTGGAGGTTGGGGAAAAACTCTCAGCCCTGGCGGCGCGCGGTCAATGGGACGAGATGCCCGCTTTGATTACGGATAATATCCTGGCTGAGTTTTGTACTGAGGCGTCCAACCCGCATGAGCTGGCGGCGGCTCTCAAGGATCGTTATAAAGAACTTGCCGATCGATTGACGCTTTACATCCCTTTCAGCCCCGGGGATAAAGATGGTTTTTGGATGGAACTTGCGCAGGAATTTAAGGAAGAATGAATATTATGCAAGCACAGAAACGTATCCTTGTGACTGGTGCGACTGGCAAGGTTGGCCGGGTTTTTATTGAGCGGTTACTTGCTGATCATCGTTATGAAGCTTTTGTGGTGCGTGCCTTATGCCATCAGCGCTTGCTGCCCGCACGCCCCCGGTTGGAGGTAATTCAAGGTTCCATTTCTGATCAGGCCACGGTTGCAGCGGCGCTTGAGGGCGTCACGCATGTATTGCACCTGGCAACCTGTAAAGAAACCAGATCGGAAGAGCGTCGTGTAGGGAAAGAGTGTTCAGAGCCGTGTTGA
>CAZLJB010000070.1:0-11093 GCA_964559195.1 uncultured Anaerolinea sp.
AACAAACTGCCAGGTTGGAAAAAACATCTCGGGGGACCATGTTCTGTCAATTTTCTATTAAGAATCTTGCAAAGGACCGGTAAAGGCTGTTCGAGTCAGGGGCACGGGCCTTATCCACATTTCGATATTGCATCAACAGAGAAAGTGAAAGATCCGGTTGGTGGTAATTAACCAAGCTAGAATGAGTAGAAGTGGTGCGCCGCAGCACCCCTACTCATTCCATTGAATTATTAAATCTTACCCAAAGCCTGGTCGAGATCTGCCAGAATGTCAGCCACTTCTTCAATTCCGGTTGATAAGCGCACCAGGCCATCTGAAATCCCAATTAACTCACGTTCCTGGGGCGTCAGACTGCGATGGGAGGATGTCGCAGGATGGAGCACAAGCGAATAGACATCACCAAGCGTGGTTGCTGGTAAGCACAATTCCAGGGCTTCCATGAAACGGAAAGCCATGGCTTTGTCGGCCCCTGAAATTTCGAAGGATAAGATGCCTCCAAACCCTTTGCCTGCGAATAATTCCCTGGCAAGCGCCTGGTGTGGGTGATTTGCCAGGCCTGGATAATTGACCCTGGCGATTCGTGGATGCGCATCGAGCCATTCGGCCACAATTTGAGCGTTTTGACAGTGTTGGCGCATGCGCAGTGGCAAAGTTTTTAAGCCTCGCAAGGTTAGCCAGGCTTCGAACGGTCCAAGAATGGAACCGACCAGTTTATTCATTTCGTATAACTTTTTCTTGTTTTCGGCTGAGGTTGCTACAACTCCGGCCATTACATCCCCATGTCCGGCCATGTATTTGGTGGCACTGTGAATTACATAGTCGGCGCCATGCTGCAGGGGGGTGAACAGATAGGGTGAAGCAAAAGTATTATCCACCAATAACGCGGCGCCATTTTCGTGCGCCATTTTTGCCAGGGTTGGTATGTCAGCGACTTTCAACAAGGGATTGGATATCGTCTCAACCACCAGGCAGACCGGGTGAATTTCTTGCAAGGCTTTCAATACCGCTGGGTGGTCGCTGGCATCCACAAAACGGACAGTAACACCAAGCGATGTGAATAAGCCCCTCAGCATGCTGAAAGTTGCTCCGTACACGTCCAGGGCGGCTAGCACTGATGTACCCGCCCGAGCCCCGGCTACTAAAAGCGCAGAATGAATGGCTGCCATGCCGGTGCCATATGCCTGGACTCCATCCGCACCTTCCAGGCTGGCGATGGCTTCTTCAAGTGCTGAAACGGTTGGGCTGGCATAGCGCGGATAGACAAAGCCTGCCTGGGTGCCACCCAGGACTGCATCGGTATCTTCCATGCTTTCGTATAGATAACCAACGGTTGGCCAGATCGGTGTGGAAACCGGGGTGTAATTGGCGGGTTGTTTGCGTTCACCGGCATGAATGGCGCGGGTTTGAAATGCCTTGTTGGAAAGATTACTCACTGAAATCTCCTTGAAAATTGGAAAAAGGGGCCAGACTTGTGGAAACGACCAATTGAACTTTAGTCCTGCCGGCCACTTGGGGAATTGTCATCATACCTGCAGAGTTCAATATTGGCGGCTTTCAAAAACATCATGGAATTCTCATCAGTACGGTAGGCAATGTCGAAAACAATGCGGGTTATGCCTGCATTGATGAGGGCCTTGGTACAGTTGATACAAGGGAAGTGGGTCACATAACAGGTGGCGGAGCGTGTGGAAACCCCGTGCAGGGCGGCCTGGATGATGGCGTTGGTTTCGGCGTGAATAGTACGAACGCAGTGGTTTTCTACCATCAAATGCCCAACCTGATCACAATGCTCTTGCCCGGCTGGCGAACCGTTGAAACCAGTGGTCAGGATACGTTTCTCGAGCACCAGGACACAACCGACCAGGGCCCGGTCGCAGGTGGATCGTTCCGAAACGGCATAGGCAATTTTCATAAAATACGAATCCCAATCTGGTCGCATGGTTTATCCTTTTTTATTAATTGGGTAATTATACGTCTTCAGAGCCAAGCTGCATAATATATCCCCAGCTTTACACTTCAAACCCGCTTAGATATAAAGCAGATGGATTCCATTGGATGGAACTACTTTGTCTGGACCCTGCCAAATGGAAAATTATCCCCAAATTAAGTTGATGTTTGTTGTTGTGGTTTGTTGAACGGAGATCACGCTGAGCAAACCGCTATGGGGCAATCCTCCGATTTTTACTGGTCTTGCGGTAAATTTTTGTGGGTCTGGACAACTCCCAAAAATTAATGCACACCTGATCATAAAATTATCCAGGTTAGAAAATACAGAATTACCATAAAAATAATGGTATATTTATTGGTAAATGCCCCGCTAAAATACACAAAAATTTGGCCAGATTTTCATTTTTGTAGAACGGAAATCGGTTCAGGGGGTTATTATTGTTAACATATAGAGGAGATTACTATGAATGAAAACGAAATAATTAATGGTACGTCGTTTTTTGATCGTCCAAATGTACAAAAAGATGTTATCAACGTAGCAAACGGTATTCCTTTTGGAATTGAAAGCATTAGCAATCCGGCACTGGGAATAGGCGGTGCTTATGGCGCCTGGGGCGCAAGTTTTGATAACCAGCAGCTGCCTGCTTTTGTTGGCAAACGACTTGGTGTGCCGTTGCTTGATTCAGATGTGATGAATCTTAGCGAATTGGGATTTGTGAGCCGGCATCATATCCAGGATTTGACTGATAAGGAACACCTGGATGTCGAATTGGAAGTAGGCGCCAGAATTCTTAAAGAGGCTGCCAGCGCAAATGGTTGGAACCCGGCTGAGGTGGACGGAGTATTAATTGGTATGAGCGGTCCGATCAGTCTGGATTACGTTGAAGAAATCTCCAGGATGGCTGGCATTTCAGAAAAAGCTCTCAAGGTCAGTGTTCACAAGGCCTGTGATGGTTCAATGGGGGCATTGCATCTGGCATTGAACCCGGAACTTGCTGCACCCGGCGAGTTGAATGTAGCGGAAGAATTGGCAGGAAAAAAAGTTTTGCTGGGTGGAATTGAGGGGCTGAGCCGTTTTACCATTCATGCCAGGGATAAAAACGCACTCCAGTTATTCGGAAACGGGGCTGGCATCATCGGGATCGTGCCTGGTGAAAATATGAAATTGCTGGTTGGAAAAAGTTTAGAGAATTACGATGAAGAAGGGTTATTGCAGGTGCGGATGTACTACCCCCATTCCGGGGAAAAGACTCCCGGAAAATCAATGCTCGAGGTTTATCAGGAATCGTCCAACCATCTGCGCGTGGCAGGCTTGATGCACGAACCAGAAGACGGTTTGCCGATTGTAATGGCTGGACTGATGGGAATGGTCAAGTTATTCGTTCGTTCAGGTGTGCAGGTGGTTACGGAAGTTTTCCAGGAATATTCGGCTTTGATGGACAAGGTTGGGACACCGGAGCACTTGATCGATATGGGCATCGTGCACCATGCCAATTATAAAATCAATCTGTTGAAAGCGAAACAACTTGCCAAAGAGGGGATTCAATATCCGATGCCATGGTTGTTGAATGATTTTGGCAATGTCAGCGCAGCTTCGTGCATGATTGCTTTTCTACGTCAGCTGCAAAATATCAAACCAGGTGATCATCTGATGTTTGA
Organism: uncultured Anaerolinea sp.; assembly: GCA_964559195.1. Lineage (GTDB taxonomy): Bacteria > Chloroflexota > Anaerolineae > Anaerolineales > Villigracilaceae > UBA5195. The sequence goes on from CAZLJB010000070.1 coordinate 3,607, forward strand.
TGGCTTTGGCGCAGGTACTTATTATGATGTAATGGCAGTTTCGATGGGGTAACGGGATTTATGTAAATTTAGCAACGGCGAGAGTTTTTCTATCTCGCCGTTGCTGTTCTTAACCAGGTTCTCCTGAATGTGGCGCAGTTTTTTGGAGAAGGTATAACCGGGCTGGAACGAGTGGATTCCGCTCTCATTCGGGTGTGGACTCACAACCATAGCGATTATTCCACAGTGACGCTTTTTGCAAGGTTACGCGGCTGATCGACATCCAACCCGCGGATGCTGGCGATGTGATAGGCCAGCAGTTGGAGCGGAATGACGGTCACGATTGGGGAGAGCATCCAGGGGCAATCTGGCACCCAGATGGTATGATCTGCCATGCTCTGGATGATTTCATCACCGTCCGTGGCAACCGCAATGACAGTTCCCTGGCGGGCTTTGGCCTGTTGGATCTGACTTATCATTTTTTCGTGCCATGGATCATTGGGGGCAATGCAAACCACCGGCATATTCTGGTCAATCAGCGCAATTGGACCGTGTTTCATTTCGCCTGCCGGATAGCCTTCGGCGTGCACATAAGATATTTCCTTCAATTTCAGGGCGCCTTCATACGCGATCGGCATATTAATACCTCGCCCCAGGTAAAGACAGTCTCGGATATCCTTGAGCGCATAAGCGATTTTTTCCACGGCTTTTTCTCGCTGCAGGGTGCGTCCCACCAGGTCTGGTACAAGACGCAAATCAGCCACCAGCTGTTTGCGCGTTTTTTGGTCGATCACACCGCGCAAATCCGCCAGCAGGATGGCCAGCATGTAAAGATCCACCAGCGGGGCGGTAAAAGCCTTGGTGGAGGCCACACCGATTTCTGGCCCGCACTGCATGGCGATGCTGCCATTGGAAACCCGCATGGCCTGCGAACCAACCGCATTGACAATACTCCAGATCAGGGCACCTTTTTTCCGGCCCTCTTCCATAGCTGCCAGAGTGTCGGCTGTCTCACCAGATTGCGAAATAGCCAATACGACTGTGTTCTCATCGGCGATCGGGTCGTTGTATCGAAATTCAGACCCAATCACCACTTCCACGGGTACCCTGGCGATTTTTTCAATCAGGATTTTACCAACCATGCCTGCGTATGCGGCCGTGCCGCAGGCGGTAATGTAAATCTTTTGGATACGCCGGGCGGTATCTTCTGATAAATTCAGATCAGGCAGCCGAATTTTGCCATGTTGAAAATCAACCCGCCCGGCCAGTGTATCCGTCAGCGAGCGAACCTGTTCATGGATTTCTTTTTGCATGAAATGGCGATATTCACCTTTTTCAGCGGCAACTGGATCGAAGGAAACGATATGTACATCTGGTTTGACTTCCAGTCCTTCGATGGTTTCAACGCGCAGCGAGTCCCTGGTGATGATGGCCATTTGGCGGGATTCGAGAAAAACTACACGGCGAGTATGTTCAAGGATGGCTGGGATATCCGATGCAATAAAATTTTCGCCTTCACCCAAGCCAATTACCACACCACCAGCGTTCCCGATGCGGGCACAGACAATTTTATCGGGTTCATCGGCGCTCATTAAGACTACACCGTGTGCACCTTGAATTTGTTTGAATGTCTTGCGGGCGGCTTCTGTCAGATTCAGACCGGTAGACTGGTAACGTTCAACCAGGTGAACAATGGTTTCTGTATCTGTTTCCGAATTAAATTGCACCCCTTCGGATGTCAATTCGTCCTTCAACTCCAAGAAATTTTCAACAATACCGTTGTGTACCACTACAACCCGACCGGAATTTCCGAGGTGGGGGTGTGCATTACGGGCAGATGGCGCACCATGAGTGGCCCAGCGGGTATGGCCAATGCCAGGATTGCCGCTAACCGGTTGGTTGCCGACCAGATATTCCAGATTGACCAATTTACCGGCTGCGCGCCGGATTTCGATGCTGCCGTTTTCCAATACCGCGATCCCGGCTGAATCATAACCGCGATATTCGAGCCGTTTTAAACCGTTCAATATGATCGGAGCAGCGTTGCGCTGCCCGATATATGCAACTATTCCGCACATTGGGATTTCCTCCAGGAAATAAATTGAATTATTTAATAGAATAATCGGTTTAGAGCAGCCAAATTGACTGCTGCCGAAAATTCAGGCCAGGCCGCATGTTTTTTGTCTGCAGGATTGCTCCGGCAGTGTTATTAACAGGGCTTAATTTTGGAGGGAAAATTTGTCGGGAGTGGCTCTCCCGGAGGGCTTCCGCTGATCTTTCGATTTTCCTGAACCCACTTTTAAAAAACTTGGTGAATTCAGTTAACTCCATTTTGCAATGGAGAACCCTCATCCTCGTCACCCCGGGTTAGCCCGGGGCCAGCCTGCGAAAATAGCAGGGCTTGCGCTGTTTTCCCTGTTACAAGTTGTGCGTTTTTTGACCTCCTTTTATATAGTGGTGCCAACGAACAGCAGGCTGATAACTTGTGCCTGCTGTTCGTTGACGAAATATTGGCCTTAGCCACCCCCTGAGCCTCTTGGCGTGCTTGTGATTGTCTCCGTGGGGGTAGAAGTTGGGTTGGGTGTATTGCTGGGTGGTGGCGTTGGCGTGATGGTTGGTGTGCGCGTAAAGGTGCTGGTGGCAGTGTTGGTGGGTGTCCTGGTGATGGTGGCTGTGTTAGTAACCGTTGGGGTGGCAGTTTTGGTTGGTGTTTGGGTTATGGTAGCTGTACTGGTACGCGTAGCCGTGTTTGTCCGGGTGGGAGTGATGGTCCGGGTGGATGTCTTCGTGGGTGTCATCGTGATGGTAGGCGTCAGTGTAATGGTTCGTGTAATGGTAGGCGTTCGGGTGACGGTACGGGTAAATGTCAGAGTTATGGTAGGTGTAAGGGTTCGGGTAGGCGTCAGGGTCGGAGTTGCCGTTTTCGTAGGTGTCTGCGTAACGGTAGGCGTGGAAGTCTTCGTAGGTGTCTGGGTGATGGTGGGCGTCTGGGTGATAGTTGGCGTAATGGTAGGCGTCCGGGTAATGGTAGGCGTCTTGGTAATGGTCGGCGTCCGGGTGATGGTCGGAGAAGCCGATGTGGTGGGCGTTAATGTTTGGGTGCGGGTGGCTGTCGTAGTCCGGGTGGGTGTAATGGTAGCTGTTTCAGTAGGGGTAGAAGTCACCGTAACGGTAGGCGTCATTGTAGCAAGGCCGGTGGAGGTCGGTGTAAACGTACTGGTTGGTGTACGAGTTGAGGTGGGTGGGTCGGGCGGCAGGGCGATACCACTGGGTACGTTAATGGTGCGGGAAACGCGGAAGCGTTCGACAATGCCCTCACGATAGGAGGCCAGGTGGAATTCAGGCCAGATGGAGTTAATGAATGGAGTCAGGTATGGGTAATTGAAATCAACGGAGACCAGCACCCGATCGCCAGGGCCGCCAACGTCTTCCGTGACGGCGCCATGTAATTCACATTTGGCATAATCACTCAAACTTGAACCACCCATATTGGATGGATAGAAAATGTAATCGGCTGTTTTTGGGTTGCCATCTGTGTCTCGGTTCGAACAAACGATCACTTTTAAAAAGCCATGTTCGCTGAAATGCGTCATATCTGCCGTGTTGGTTGGCAGGGTGGCCGGGTCAATAAACAAAAAATAACGGAACCCATCGGCCACGTCATGGGTGGATTTCAGACGGGCATAGTCTATTTCAAGGTTTTTAAAGACCAGGGCCTGGTGCGGATCCGGGTTGCTGCTGCTGCAGTCAGTGCTGCCATCGTGATCTCCAACAACTACATCCGCTTCAGCGCAGTAGGCAACGTTATATTGGCCTGTCGCGGCGTAGCGCACAGCCTGGCGGGCAATATTTTGGACGAGCAGCCAGGAAGAAAATAGAAGTGAAAAATCAATAATCCCGAACACAATCATCAGAAATATGGGGAAAGCCAGGGCGAATTCTACAGCGCCCTGGGATTTGGAAGCCTTGCGGATAAAGCTACCGGTAGGTGGTGAAGAAATTGGGTACATGGTTTATATTTTCCCTGAATTTCTAACGTGATAGACGGGTAGCAATTTTATTCGCGATCGCCAGAAAAATAGTATTAAGCTGATTGGGGTTTGGCGCTGCGTAATAAATACCTCCACCTTTTTCAGCCCCATATTGCAGCAGGGTTTGGCCAGGAGGTGGGTAGCCATGGTCAATTTCGTTCTGGGTACGTTCGGTAATTTTATCACCAAGGCCGATGGTAAACAATAAGGCGCCCTGTCCGGGTGTGACCGGATCGGTATCCGGATTGGTCACGAAATCGACCATGTCGCGGGCATAGTCGTCGGGGTCATAATTGGAAACATCACTGCTGCTGTGCCTTCCGGCGTCAGTCGCATTCTGGTCAACACAATAGCGAATATTGCCATTCGGAGCTATTCCAGTCCAGGTATTGTGCGGGCAAATTGCCTGGCCCTGGTTGTCCATCGTCTCTTCGTAGTTTTCGCCATCATTTGTGAAACCGGCATTGGTGAAGCCATCTGTCAGCCAGACCACCACCCAAAGCGCTGTGGTGCGACTGACGGAAATATTGCCAGGGAAACCACCTGGATAACTACCGCCGAGTACATTTCCGGCAACCTTTAGGCCGCCGCCGCTGTTGGTTATGGTTAATTCGCGCGGGTCACCGGTTGCATCCAGCAAGGCTGAACCGATGTCCCAATAGTCGCCACTCCCATAAAATAGACGGCATGGCCCGCTAAAAAGATCGGTTTGGGGAATCCACTGGGTTGCGGACAATTCATAGGGCCAGGGGCATTTTTCAGGTTGGTAAACATCGAGATTTCGAATGGTATCTTCGATCTGGGTCTGGTTATCTGATAATTCCAGGACAACTTTGGGGTAGCGGTCAAAGGTTACCACGCTGACCCGGTCATAGCCTTGGTTGCCATCGTGGGCCAGGAACAGGCGCCTGGTAAGCAGGATGGCCGCTTTTTTAATTTCCTCGAAAGGATGACATTCGCCTGGGAACGCCAACCCCAGTGGGTTGGTGGTGGGGCCTTCACTGAGATCTTCGCCACCATTGGGGTCGGAAGTGGGCTGATTACATACTTTTGGATCGACAAAAGTACTATTATTGCCTAATGCCATAGAAGTGGAGCGGTCAATCAATAAGACCAGGTCAACCGAGGCTGCTTCTGAGATTGCATTTACCGTGATGGGGGCGCTGTGGATGCCGATCACTGCCAGAAAAAACATCGGCACATCTTCAGTGACCGTTACGCGCACCAGCTTGCGAGCCGGGGTGGTGCACAGCTCAGTATCTCCAGGATTTGTTTCGCAGGTTTCAATCTGGACGCTGACCGGGTCGATGATTCCATTCAAATCCAGGAACTGCTGGGCTTCTTTTACGAGGTTAGCAACACTATAACCTTCGCGAAATTGGGAAGTGGCCGAAAGTGCAGCGGCATCGACGGCCCTGCTTAAACGCGAGTAACTCACAAACATATACCCCAAATCGATTGCCAAACCGACCACTGCCACCAACCCGATAAATAAGAGGGCCATGATCACAATGATCTGGCCGTTTTCCCGTTTTTCGGATGATTTAATTTTGTGATAAAGGTTCATAAGCATTATCCTGTCGGTGACTAATTTTCAGGGGTTGGCTCAGCGGCCGAAAGCGGCATGATGGCATAAGCATGCACGCTAACAGGGTCGGGGATGCCAAAAATCCCCCAAAACTTTAAAATCTGGTCATAATGATAAAAAACTTCGACCACCACCATGCCGGTGTCTGGCGTGGTGGAGTCTGTCATGCGCCCTTCGAGGTCTGAAGTTGAGAAAGTGGATGGCTGACCGGCATAACCCTTGGTTTTGTAATAGCTCCAGCCGTTTTCGCTGTCTGGGAAACGCAGAGCCGCCCCATTATGGATGCTGAAAAAGGAGACGACTACATCGTCGCCCATATCTGGGCGCAAAACGATGGGGGATAAGGCTCCTTTGGATTTTGGGTCGCGCGTGACGCCGTCAGCCAGGAAGTTGCCTTCCACAATCTGGTCAATATTTGTAAAGAAGGCCTGGCGTACGCAGAAAGTGATTGGGGCGCCCGGGCAATTAACGGCATCGTATTCGCGGAAGAAGGGATCATCGTTTGAAGCAAAGCGTGCGCCTTCTCGGGCAGCATCGGTCACGGTGATATATTGGTTGAGCAAATTGCCGAATTCAACCATGCCTGTTAGCATGGATAACAGCAATACAAGCACCAGGGTTAATTCAACCAGACTTTGGCCCTGACTTTTTTGTTTTGAGTTTTGAAAAATACGAAAAAGTGACATTTATTATTACTCTGCTAACTTCAATGGTTATATATTAATTTAATTTTATTACGTTTATACAAAAAAAGAAACCGTACCAGAGTACCAAAGTACTATTTATTGCAAAAATGAAAGGAGTTTTGGAAAATACATGATAATAATTGCACCGAAAACGAGGTATGGACCATAAGCTGTAAAAAGGGACATTGATTCATAGCGCTTGCTGAGTACCAGGAAGATCACGAGTATCAGGCTAACCAGACCACCAAGCAAAACGCCAATCATTAATCCATATAAAATCAACGGCCAACCAAGCATCAGTCCGAGTACAGCCGAAATGGTGACATCGCCAAAGCCAAGTGCCTCCTCACCGTCGTCATGTCCAAGTTTTTTAGCACGCAGGCGGGCAAACCAGGTGCCAAACCAATAGAATATTAACATGACGCTCAACCCAACCAGCCCGCCAATTAATGAAGTTGTCAGGTTGTATCGAATTGTGCCGGTTATTAGACCAAGAAAAGCGCCTGCCAGGCTGACCATGTGCAAGATCAGGCGGTGTTCAAGGTCAATCACGATCACGACTGAAAAATAGGTGATTACGACCAGTCCAAGCCAATAACCCATTCTGTCAGGTGGGTTGAGCCAGAGCGCCATGGAAATCAACAACCCTGCTATCAGGCTGATATAAGTTCGCCAGGAACGGGCATTTTTACAACCTGGGCAGGTGTTTAGTAAAAGGTAATCTTTCCAGCTATAATCTGTGTTACAAACAGTGCAAGCCGGGCGTCCCAGGCTGCGTTTAATTGGAAGCACATCAGAGAAATAGTTGACCAAAAAACCTGCCAACAAGCCCAATAATCCAGATAAGAGTAAGCTCATAATCTATTAATTATACCAAAACATTAAAATAATATTAGATGAATATAATCTAATTTATGGAATCGAACGGCATTATCATAAATAGTTCAGGAGACAGCATGGAAAAATTTATCATCGAAGGCAAGGTGCCTCTCAAGGGCGAAATTACACCTTCAGGAAACAAAAATTCAGCCCTGCCCTTGCTGGCCGCCTGCTTATTAACGGAAGAGCCGGTGATCTTGCACAACGTGCCGCAAATCCGGGATGTATTGGACATGCGAAAGCTGATCGAAAGTCTTGGGGCCTATCTTGAGGATCTGGGAGATCGGAAGAGCACACGTCTGAACTCCAGTCACCTGAAGCTAT
>CAZLJB010000071.1:0-10942 GCA_964559195.1 uncultured Anaerolinea sp.
GGTGTTTGGCAATCTTGAGATGCGTGACATTGGCCATGGTGGGGTCCTTCTCATCTCGATAGATAAACATAACGATATCAGCGTCCTGTTCAAGTGAACCTGACTCGCGCAAATCGGAGAGCTGCGGTTCTTTATCCGCGCGCTGTTCAACTGCGCGGGAAAGCTGGGCGGCAGCCATTAGCGGAACATTCAATTCACGCGCCAACTGTTTAAGAGAGCGCGATATGTACGAAACCTCTTGCACACGATTATCGTTGCGGGTTTCAGATGACATGAGCTGTAAATAATCCAGAATTACCAGATCAATTCCGAATTCCATATGCAGGCGACGACACTTGGTGCGCAGCTGAAGAGGGGTAAGCGCTGGCGTATCATCAAGATAAATCCGCGTATCACCAAGCACTTCGATGGCATGGTTAAAAACTGGCCAATCATCATCTGTAAGTTTGCCAGAACGCAAACGTTGGGAATCAATACCGGTTTGTTGAGCAATCAGGCGCTGCACAACCTGCTCATTGGACATTTCAAGCGAAAAAACCGCCACTCGTTTTTTGTGAATCAGGGCAGCATTGTGTACCATGGTCAGCATCAGCGCTGTTTTACCCATACCCGGCCGCCCGGCCGTGATCAACAAATCTGAAGGTTGTAAGCCCCCCAACATCTTATCCAAATCGGTGAACCCGGTTGGCACACCTACAATTTCATCGGCGCGCCGTGCCAGTTCATCAACGTGATCATAATAAGCCGAAAGCACATCTCGAATGGGCAGTACGTCGTGACGCATTTTGCGCTCTCCGACATTGAAAATAGCCTTTTCGGCCTCACCCATTACCGTTTCAATCGCTTCCTTTTCATCATAGGCAAGCGTCGCAATATTATTGGCAGCCGTCAATAATTTGCGGCGAATGGAAGTGGCTTCAACTATCTTGCCGTAGGCCTCAGCATGTAATGTGGTTGGCACCTGGTTTAATAATGCTGCCAGGTAAGCCGGGCCACCAATCTCTTCCAGACGCCCCATATCCTCCAGTTCCTCGCTGACGGTCAGACTGTCAACTGGAACCCGGCGTTCCTGCAAGCGAACATAAGCCTCCCAAATAAAGCGCAGTCGATGTATATAAAAATCATCTGCTTGCAGAAATTGGGCCAAATCATAATAAACTTCCGGATTGATCAGCACCGCACCAATCACAGCCTCTTCAGATTCGCGGCTGTGTGGCAAGCCAGAGGTGGAGCTCTTTTCTACCACGTACGGGTCTTCTGGAGGATCAAAATCATTCATAAAAACACTCGTAAGCTAATTGTAAGAACAGGATGAGACAATCACCAGCTCAAATGCACCCCACAGCAGGGGAAAATCCTCGCCAAAGAGAAAATGCATTCTGGAAGCAATATCCGGTTGGCATCGTGATTGAGAATAAAAAAGGACACGCCCGATGTTTATTTTACTTCGTCGTGTCCTTGGTGAACATTGCGGTTTTGCTATTTCTTTTCAGGATTATCAGGGTCTTGTGGTTCACCCGGCTGGGAACCGGTATCCAGTTTGCTTAGAAAATCTTCGAAAATCGATAACCGGCCCAGTTCTTCAGCCGGAGCCACAGCTTTGGCAGCCGATGGCGGGCTGGACATACCGGGAACCGATGACTGGGCAGGATCATTGATGGTAGAGGCCTGGGGTGGTTTGTGTGAGCGCAAATCCTGCTCAGGAGAAATTCCAGCCGATGTCATAACGGATGGATCCACAAGAATCGGAACATGCGCCCGGACAGCCAGGGCTATTGCATCTGAAGGACGCGAATCTATATTGATGGTCTGACCATCCGCTTCGGCAACAATGTTGCCATAAAAGATATCTTCACGTAACGCAACGATTTCAACCCGTTTAATCTGCGCGCCAAAAGTAGTGAATAAATTTTTAAGTAGATCGTGAGTCAAGGGGCGCACAATCTCGATCTCATTGAGAGCCACGGTGATTGATTCTGCTTCATAAGGGCCAACCCAAATGGGAAGATAACGATCATTATTGGCATCCCGCAATACCACCAATCTTTGGGGTGACATCAGGCTGACACGCACACTATCAATAGTAACTTCAACCATTTCAGACATAAGCACTCCTGTAAGGTATGCTTATTTTACATCGTCTTGGGCAAAATTGCGAACTTTGCAACCTCGAAGACGGGATTTTCTTATATTCTTATTATATCTTTGCTGATGTGCAGGCAAAACGCTCAATTGGTTGGTCTTTCCAGCTCCCAAATAGGTCTGTGGTCGTAGCGTATAATAACGGAATGTTCTCACGCCGCTTGCTTTCCCTGGCACAATCTTCCGGAATTGCCCTGGCGCTGACCATTCTCCTGGGATGGATTGGCGGTATTATGACCATCCTGCAGGCCTGGTATCTGGCCGCAATCATCAACCAAGTTTTCCTTGCCGGGGCAGGCAGGGAAAAACTGGTCCCAGCGTTGGCTATTTTATTGGTTGCCATCATCGCCAAAGCCCTGAGCATTTGGGGCGCAGATGTCAGCGCAAATGCTGTGGCTCAAAGGGTCAAGGCGGAATTACGTGACCGCTTGATGAAACACCTGATTGGCCTGGGCCCAGCCTTTACACAAGGTGAACGAACCGGCGAACTGGCTGCCGCCGCCGTGGAGGGTGTGGAAGCCCTGGATGCTTACTTCAGTCAATATCTACCCCAGCTTGTACTGGCTGCCTCCATTCCACTTACTGTTCTCGTTCTGGTCTTTCCAATCGACATTCTGACGGGTGTTGTTTTTGTACTGACAGCCCCACTCGTCCCTTTCTTTATGATCCTGATCGGTAAAACAGCCGAAAGCCTGACAGGACGCCAGTATGCCAGCCTGAGTCGTCTTTCGGCCCATTTTTTCGATGTACTGCAGGGTCTGACCACTCTTAAATCACTGGGCCAGGCCAAAAGTCAGGCCATGGTGATCGCTGATGTAAGTGAACACTACCGGAAAATGACCATGCAGGTTTTACGAGTCACATTTCTCTCAGCGCTGACCCTGGAGCTGCTTGTAACACTCAGTACCGCTATCGTGGCAGTTGAAATCGGACTGCGCCTGTTGTATGGCAAACTCGAATTTCTACCTGCATTATTTATTCTGGTACTCGCCCCAGATTTCTACCTGCCGCTGCGCCAACTAGGTTTAAAGTATCATGCTGGCATGTCAGGCTCTACAGCTGCCCGGCGCATCTTCGAGATACTGGATCAGCCACTGCCTGAAACGCACCCAGGGCGACAGAACATCAGCGCATGGCATGCCGATCCATCAAAAACCATTTTCCAAACAGAGCTTACATTTGAAAACGTCACATACCAATACCCTGAAAGAAACACACCGGCAGTTAATGGGGTCTCCTTCCAGATTCAACACGGTCAACTGACAGCCCTGGTTGGCGCATCCGGCGCCGGGAAAAGCACCATTGCCAGCCTGTTGCTGCGCTTCATCGAACCATCCAGCGGGCAGGTGCTGGTAGATGGACAAAATTTAAACCAGATACCAGCCGAACTCTGGCGCAGCCAGGTAGCCTGGGTGCCACAAAACCCGTATCTCTTTCATGACAGCCTGGCCGCAAACCTGAAGTTAGCCAAACCAGATGCCAGCGAGGCTGAGATGTTGCACGCCTGCGAACAAGCCGGATTAATGGATTTCATCCTGACCCTGCCGCAGGGTTTTGATAGTCTGGTGGGGGAACGTGGTGCGCGCCTGAGTGGTGGCCAGGCCCAGCGCCTGGCTTTGGCACGCGCTTTTTTAAAAGAATCTGCCTTCCTGCTGCTGGATGAACCAACCTCCAGCCTGGATCCAGGCCTGGAGGCCGAGCTGCGCAGTTCAGTTCAGCGCCTGACAAAGGGAAGAACTGCCCTGGTCATCGCCCACCGTCTCTCAACTGTTTTCCAGGCTGACCAAATCCTGGTACTGACCGGCGGCCAGGTGGTCGAAACCGGAAAACACACTGAATTAATCGCGAGGGGTGGTGCTTACGCCGCGCTGGTGAGTGATGCAGGCCAAAAGCTTCTGCCCCAACAATTTCAACCAGGCGACATGAAACCGGAGACTCTATGAAAACCTTCCGGCGCCTGCTGACCTTCGTTTTACCGTTCTGGCCGCAAATTCTGCTTTCCGTCCTGCTCGGCACCCTGACCATCGCTGCCAGTATCAGCCTGATGTCCACATCAGCATACTTAATTTCCGTGGCTGCCCTGCACCCATCGATGGCAGCAATAAGCGTGGCCGTGGTGGGTGTGCGCTTTTTTGGCATTTCTCGTGGCATTTTCCGCTATCTTGAAAGGCTGGCCTCACACTCGCTCACCTTCAAAGTTCTTTCCCGAATGCGAGTCTGGTTTTATCAGGCTATTGAACCCCTGGCGCCTGCCCGATTGATGACTTCACGGTCCGGGGATCTTCTAAACCGGGTCATATCAGACGTTGAAACTCTGGAAAATTTATATGTCCGGGTGTTGGCCCCTCCACTGGTTGCAGTCATGGTCATCCTTGGAATGGCTATCTTCATGGGAACTTTCGCTCCCATGCTTGGGGTAGTTCTGGCTATATTTTTACTCGCGATTGGGGTTGGGCTGACCATTCTGTCACTGGGCTTGAACCAAAAACCAGGTCGCCTGCTGACTGATGAACGGGCCCGTTTACGAGCCGATCTGGTGGATGTGGTTCAGGGGCTGCCAGACCTGGTAGCCTTCGGCCAGGAAAAAACCTGGTTAAATAAAATAAAAACCACAGCATCTGCTTTTGAAAAAGTACAGACCCGCATGGCTCGCCTGGGCGGAATCCAATCCAGCCTGAACAGTCTGTTAACGGGTACTGGTGTGTGGGTTTTGTTGTATTTATCCATTCCACTGGTTGGCGCCGGTAGTCTGAAGGGGATTTACCTGGCAGTCATTATTCTGGGCGCCATGGCAAGCTTTGAGGCAGTACAAAATCTTCCCCAGGCCGCCCAACTGCTGGAAGCCAACCTGCAGTCAGCACGCCGGTTATTCGAAATTGCCGACAGCCCGCCGGCTGTGAACGAACCAAAATTGGCTTTACCTCGCCCAGATTCGGCTGACTTACAGGTACGTGGATTAAGTTTCGGCTATGAAACAGAACAAGTTCTAAAAGAAATCAATTTTGATCTGCCGGTAGGTAAAAGAATAGCGATCGTAGGTCCCAGTGGAGCCGGAAAATCCACCCTTGTTAACCTCTTGATGCGTTTTTGGGATTTCGATACCGGCCAAATCCTGCTAGCCGGCCAGGATTTGCGTCACTATACTGCTGTCGATGCGCGCCGGGTGTTCAGCCTGGTAAGCCAGGGCACATATCTTTTCAATACCAGCCTGAAAGAGAATTTACAATTGGCGCGCCCATGGGCCAGCCAGTCGGATATTGAGGATGCCTGCCAACAGGCTGAACTGCATGAATTTATCAGCAGCCTGCCCAATGGCTATGAGACGCTGGTGGGCGAACGCGGGGTGCAGTTTTCAGGCGGAGAGCGTCAGCGGGTTGCAATCGCACGTGCCATATTAAAGGATGCGCCGCTTTTCATTTTCGATGAGCCCACGGCCAACCTGGACCCCGCCACAGAAAGGCGCCTGGTGAAAACCTTGCAGCGCGTGGTTATAGGAAAATCGGTGCTGTGGATTACCCACCGCCTGGTCGGGCTGGAAGAGATGGATGAAATCCTGGTCATGGATCATGGTTCCATCGTCGAACGCGGCAGCCACGCTGACCTGCTTAGCCAGGATGGGCTGTATTTGAAATTATGGGGGCTGCAGTTTTTTTAAGCTCAAAATCTTGGGCGAGAAGCTTGCCATGCTAGCCAAAAGTGGAAGACGCATTAAAGTCACTGCCCTCGCATCAACAAAATCATCTTTTTTCATTGCAAATGGTTATTTTGGCCGAAGGATTATCGGCCAAAATAACCATTTGCACGTATCGCTACTTACAACTCATCGGTCTGGAACTAAATCATCCTGATCTTGCCACCTGAACAAACAAATATCGACAGCCAGGTGCTTCAATCCATCACATTACTGGAACAGTCATATCTGGCACCGAGCGGAGTTGTGACCGTGACTGGCCAATCAGATGAATTAACTTGATACAAATCCAGTGATTTCGAAACTCGCTGCAGTGATTTAAGCGCCAGGTCTGTCGATAAGTGGAAAGCCTGCCAGGACAAATCAGCGGCCCGGGATTGGTTCTGAACCTGAAAACAAGCCAGCACTGCGCCGAGGCGATCGCGGGTATCCGCATTTAAACCCGAGGCTTCATAAACATTCACCATGGAGGGGACAGCATCGGAAGAGAGCAATGCAAGGTAGCCAATATCCAGACTCTGACCCTGTTCGTAGCGAGACAGGTTACGCTGAAAAATAAAAGCATCAACATTTAGCAGATTTAACGAAATGGCAAACCCGATAAAAGCCAGTAAGGCGGCCAGGGCAAAGGCGCGCTGACGCCGGAAAAAGTCGAGCAGAACAACCGCAGCCAGCAGTACCGCCACCCAGATCATAAAGACATGAGTATAAGTGCGCAGGCGCGTAAAACCATAGGCGTTTTCATAAAGTACCAGTCGCTGATAAGCAGAGATCAGGATAACCGCTACCAATCCCAGCAAGGCCAGGCCAAGCCCGGAAAATATCTTTTGATGAAAGTTTGTTTCGCGCCGGGTAATGGCGGTCAGCCCCAAGAATAGCAGCAGGGCAAAAAACGCAACGGTAACAAGTTCCCCAAAACCTTTCCGAGCATAATCAGCATAGGTGTAACCGCTTAAATTAATATTGACCTGCCCACCAAAAAAATACTGGAATTGGATGATGACAAAGGTTGCGAAGAGCAGAACGACACTGCCCAAAACAATGCTGGCTTCGGTAAAACCAAAGAAGGCTGGTACGAGTGGTTTTTCCAGTCCAAGTAATTTTTCATCCATCGAGCGCTGGGCGGCGTGCAGATATACCCCGGCAATAGCGTAAGCAAATACCAGAATATAAGTGAAACGAAAAATATATTCGGCCAAATTTTCCAGACGGAATAGGGTTGTAAGAGCGGCAAGCCGCTCTGCAAAAATCAGATCGGCGGATGCCAGCAGAGCGGCAAAAAATGCAACCACAGGAATGGCAATCACAAGACCACGAACGATAGGCCAGACCCGACTAGCAGATTTCCGCGAAGTTTCGGCCTGGTTTTGGATATTTCGCTGCGAAATGGCGAACTGAAAAGGGCGCAGTAAAACGCCCGCCAACAAGCCAAAACCTTTGGCATAGTAATCAGCCAGGCTGTAACGCAACCATTGGCCGCCCTGATAAGTGACAGAAAACCCTGCCATCAGAAAAAGAGTAAGCACATGAGCCAGGAAACTGGTGAGTGGCTCAAGGCGTAAAAAGGTCATCACACCAAAGAATAAAATAAAGGGGATTAACAGCAGGGCGTTACGGGCTGGTCGAATGCCATCCAACCAAAGCAGGATAAAACCAACCGCAAGGGTACTAAAAGCAAAAATTACAAAGGAAAGACCGGGGCTGTGCTTAAAGAAAAGGAAATCAAAAAACCAGCCAAGCAAGAGAGCCATAATCCAGAGACGAGCGGGTTGTTTTTGCATAAAACCTCCGATTTAATTTAATTATAGGATATCCCCAACAAACTGGCAAAGTCTCTCTGATAGCTTTTGATGGCTTTTGGAGAAAAAGAACACCTGATTGAAATATCGCTGTCCATAAAAGTTCCTTCCAGACCCATTTGGCAATGTCAATAGCGAAGCAGTGATTTTGCCGCTAAAGACATTAGCAGAAAACAACTTTTCTAGGAACTATCACTTTAACTGTTTTTTTGCAATATTCTCAGCCTGGGCTGCCAGCGGTAAACAAATACCATTTAAGTTAAGAATACTGTAAGGTTTTTAATCCCCCTATTGACATCCAATTAAGATTATGTCATACTACCAACATCATTGCAGTCCATCTATTTTTAGCTATCCTTTAGATAGAAGGAGGTGATGTCTCGCATGGACAGTTACAGTAGTATCCAACGCGGCGCAGTGGCATCCCTCCTCGGTCTCCGATAAAGAAGCCACTGCGCCAAACCGAATGCCGTCCGCAAGGGCGGCATTCTCGTTTATCTAAGCATCACCAAAAGAAATTCCAATGCCGCGTGCCGTCACAACCGCATCACCATCCGGATCAACCCGTTTTGGAATGGCAATCGCATCCAGAAGAGGAATATCAGTAATGCGACCATTCATTAAGGACACCATTCTGTCAAAATGATGCTGCGCTGCCACGCGCACTGCAGCCGAACCATATCGAGTGGCCAGCCAGCGATCGAACGCAGATGGCGTTCCGCCGCGCTGGACGTGACCAAGCACCGTCACTCGGGTCTCAATCCCACGAGACTCCAAAAATTCGCCCAGTTTCTGACCAATGCCACCCAGGCGCGGAACAAATACCTGGTCGCCTGGACGGTTATACATGACGGCACCATCGACCGGTTTGGCACCTTCGGAAACCGCCAGGATACTAAAGGAACTGCCTCGCGCCTTGCGATCCAGCACCTTTTGAGCCACAGATTCCCACTTGAAAGGAATTTCAGGGATCAGGATGACATCCGCACCGCCCGCCACACCAGAGTGGAGCGTAATAAAACCCGCATCGCGACCCATCAATTCGATGATCATGGCGCGCTGATGAGATTCGGCCGTGGTATGCAGGCGATCTATCGCTTCTGTTGCGATATTCAAGGCAGTATCAAAGCCAAAAGAGATCTCGGTACCATGGATATCGTTATCAATGGTTTTAGGCACGCCAACAACTGGAATACCACGCGCATACAAATCATGAGCAGTTCGCAACGTGCCATCGCCACCAATCACGATCAGCGCATCCAGCTTTTGATCTTTGATGGCCTGAATAACATCATCGGTAATATCAATAACTTCTTCCGTCCCATTCCGGGTAACCTTTCGCGCAAAAGGGTTACCCCGGTTTGCCGTCCCCAAAATGGTGCCGCCGCGCGGTAAAATGCCGCGCACATCGGCAGGTGTGAGCGGGAAAACGCCACCGGGCATTAAAAAGCCATCATAACCATTTCTGACCCCGAGCACATGGCAGCCAAAATCGTTAATTGCTGTCTTAACCACCGCACGGATCACCGCATTCAAACCCGGCGCATCACCACCACCAGTCAATACTCCAATTCGTTTCAAATTCTCACCTCCCAGCCCGGCCAAACCGGAACATAAACAATGGAATTTACCCAGAGAAATTCCATAATCAAAACAGTCCTCTTAATTATGATACTCCAAAATCATCACGAGGTTGCTTGCCTTTCAGGAGTCTTCTCCATATAATCAATCTATGCAAACTCGACTTCTAATTGCCGTTCAAAAACTTTCAAATTGGTTAGTCCCCCTGGCCGCCCTGGCCATTGTAGCGGGCTTTCTCTATATCGCCCCGCCGGGAATATTGAGCAAGGCTGATGCAATTGGCTATGCCGTCTGTCACCGGCTGGATGAACGCTCATTTCATGTCGATGGCCGGCAGCTGCCTCTCTGCGCGCGCTGTTCCGGCATGTATCTGGGAGCTGTAATAGGGCTGGCTTTTCTAAGCCTGCGTTATGGACGCAGTGCGGGAACACCCCCAAAAATGGTTATCGCTGTCCTGGTGCTTTTTGGGCTGGCTTTTGCGGTGGACGGTAGCAATTCATATTTATATCTCATGAAATCCGTTTACGGTGCGCGTTTCAACTTCATCCCCAACCTGTACACGCCCAACAATATCCTGCGCCTGCTAACCGGCTCAGGGACGGGGCTAGGGATGGCTGTAGCAGTTTTTATTTCTTTTAACCAAACCTTTTGGAAAGACTGGAATAATAAGCCAGTGTTGGGCAAACCAGTCGACCTGGTAATTCTGAGTGTCATCATGCTGGCAGCTGATCTGCTGGTATTGCCAGAATGGGGCTGGGTGCTTTACCCGGTGGCCTTCCTGAGCGCTGGAGGCGTGCTGCTGCTGCTCAGCATGGTTTACGGTATGCTCTGGACCATGCTCATGCGACAAGAAAACAAGTATATGAGTGTGCTTCAAGCCTGGCTTCCCATTCTGGCTGGTCTGACAATCACCCTGCTTCAGATCACCGTAGTCGACATTTTCCGTCTCTGGCTCACACATACTTGGGGCGGATTTCCCTTGGGGTAGGGATGTAAAGAAAAAAGCGCTACAAATTATTATTATTACTGACATGGTATTATCCCAGGTTAGGGAAAACCACCTATCTTTGTTCGCCCAAGCGGAAAAATCTAGATGATTTAGCTCCAAACCAAAGAGTGATGAGAAGCTACCTCATATTGAACGAAAATAAATAAACAGGAAAGGGTTTGGGGTATTTATCGGAAGCGTGGCTTCCGATAAATACCCCAAACCCTTTTCGCTAAAACCATCCTGAGAATTGCTGATTGACTTCCTTGTAGCCTTTTCAACAGGTATAATATAAATAATGGAACTATTACTGGGCATTTTTTCCGCATTTGGTCTTTCAGCCAGCGCTGGATTGAACGCATATATCCCGCTTTTTACCATCGCGGCCATTGCTCACTATACTGACTGGTTCAAGTTAAACCCACCTTATGACAGTCTTGGAAATCCATGGATTATGATTTTGTTGGGGATATTGATCATCATCGAGTTCCTTGCTGATAAACTTCCTGCTTTCAACCATATCAATGATCTTCTCCAGACCTTTGTGCGACCCATTGCCGGGGCAATCGTTTTTGCCGCATCTGCCAAAGTGTTGACCGGAGTCAGCCCGGTGTTGTCATTGGCCTGTGGTCTACTCGTGGCAGGCAGCGTACATGTAGCCAAGGCCGGGCTGATGCGTCCAGCGGTCACTGCCACCACCGGTGGCGCTGGAAATATACCAGTAAGCTTACTGGAAGATGT
>CAZLJB010000072.1:0-10786 GCA_964559195.1 uncultured Anaerolinea sp.
ACGGCTCTGAACACTCTTTCCCTACACGACGCTCTTCCGATCTGATCTCGGCGCGCGGAATTCCCGCATCATGGATGGCCTGGCGGGCTGAATCGATCGCGCATTCAATTGCGCTGCGCTCCGGATATCGCCCGGTCGGCACTTCTCCGATGCCCACTATCGCGACTTTTCCTTTTAAAGTGTTCATAGGCTGTGCAGCTGCCTTCCTATCTTTGTCTTCAGGCTGTCCGAGGCCTCGGCCCCGGGGAACAAAACCAGCGCATCGCGCATAGTGCGCTGGGCATCGTACTCGGCCATATAGCCATAACCGCCCAGGATGTGGACGCACTGCAAACCGGCCTGGCGGGCCAAACTGCCCGCCTGCAGGCGCGCCATGCCCGCCTGCAAACCAAAGGGCTTGCCCTGGTCTGCCAGCCAGCAGGCCTGATAAGCCAGCCAGCGGGCCGACTGGATCCCGACCGCCAGATCGACCAGCATATTTTCGACCGCCTCAAACTGCAGCAGGCTCTTGCCAAACTGGGAGCGTTCGCGCGCATAATTCAAGGCATAGCTATAGGCACCCTGCGCCAGTCCCAGACCCAAGCCGGCCGCGCAAATATGCTGCAGCGCCTGCAGTTCCTGCAGCTGGGGCTGGCCAATCGCCGGCAGGCCGCCCAGTATCTGATCAGCCCGCAGGTGTACATTCTCCAGCAGGACATCTCCCAGACCGCAGCCGCGCAGCCCAACCCCTGGCACCGGCTGCAGGCTGAGACCGGGGGTATCCGTCCTGACCAGGAAAATCGTGATGTCCGGTGACTTGTCCTGCGGCGCAAGCAGTTGCTCCGCCGGTACAATCAAATAATGAATGCCAGGAAAGCAGGCAAACAGTACGTTATTAATCCGCCCACTTAAAACTAACTCACCGGCTTGCGATATCGCCCTCACCCTGTTTTGAGTGAAGGCGATATCTTCGCTAAAGGCCGGCACCAAGAGGGTCTGCCCTTGCACAATTTGGGGCAGGAGATTTTGTTGGTGGGCCGGGCCTGCAAAGCGCGCCAGCATGTGACCTCCGAACAGGCTGGTGCAGGAATAAAGCGCTGCCAGCCCGGGGGAAACCGCAGCGATTTCCTCCAGCACCAGCAGCGTGCCCGTCAAATCCGGGCCGCTGCCCTGCAGGGCCTCGGGTGTATTGAAACCACACAGACCCATTTCAGCCAGGCGTCCCAGCAAATTGGCTGGAAAGCGGCCGTCTTCATCCAGCGCGTGCAAGGTTTCACGCCCACATTCACGCTGGATGAACTTACGCAGCGTACTCCTGATAAGAACCTGTTCTTCGGTCAGCGAAAAATCCATTATTCAGCCTTGCCTATTGTTTAACCTGTTCACGAATGACGCGCTTCAAAATCTTGCCGACCGGGTTGCGCGGCAGGGCATCGATCTTGACCAGCTTTTCGGGCAGCTTGTAGACCGCGATATCCTTGGCCTTTAGATATTCTACCAGCTCGTCCAGGCTGATCTCGCTGCCGGGTTTCATCACACAGACCGCGCAGGTGATCTCACCCAGGCGCTCATCCGGCGCACCCACGACCGCCACTTCCACCAGGTTCGGGTAGCCCATGATCAGACCCTCTACCTCTTCGGCGGAGATGTTCATGCCACCGCGGATGATGATGTCCTTGGCGCGCCCGACAAATTTATAGCCATTCAGATTGCCAGGCTGCCCGGCCAGTTCGAACAGGTCGCCCGTGTAGAAGTACCCATCCGCATCAAACGACTTCTGGGTCAGCTCGGGGCGGCGGTAATAACCCGGGAAGATACCCGGGCCCTTGATGGCCATCTCGCCTGGTACGCCTGCCTCCGTCACTTCGACACCATTCACAACCAGCTTGGTGGCCATCTGCGCTGAAACACGTGAAGCCCAGCTGAAGCCCTCGACGCCGAAGCGCGGGAAGAACTGGGCCCGCATGACGGGGTCGGGGAATTCCTTCATGCCGCTGGTAAATGATTCGCCTTCGTTTGAACCGAAGATATTGATGACCGGGATCTTATACTCTTCCTGCCACTTCGAAACCATCCAGGGTGAAAGCGGGGCTGCCCCCGAGCCAATATTCTTGATGCTGCTCAGATCGACCTTTTGCAGCACTTCGGGGCGCATCAAGAGCATGTTGAGCAGGGCCGGCGGCGCCACGGTGTAATTGATCTTCTCGCTCATGATCTGGCCCAGGAAGGTCGGCAGATCGAAGGGCTGGTGCATGACCAGTTTGCCGCCCGTGATCAGCCAGGGCACAAAGATGCCACCGATGCCGGCCATATTGATCATCGGGAAGGGGTTCAGCAGGGCGTGGCCCTGTTCAAATTCGCAGCCATCGACCGAAGCATAGGCGATCCAGATCCAGTGATTGTGACTGCGCGGCACACCCTTGGGCTCGGTTTCGGTGCCGGAGGTCCAGCAAATCGTGAAGATATCGTTGGCGGTCAGCGCGACGTGTGGTATCTGGCCCTCGACCGGGGTGTTCAGCAGGGCCGTCAGCGAGAGCACACCGGCGGGTAGATCATCCCCGAGTGAGATGATCGTCTTCAAATCTGGGAAGCTTTCCTGCATCCCCAGCAGCATGCTGACCGAATCAAAACCGCTGAAATTGTTGCTGGTGATGAAAGCCTTCGGTTCGGCGATCGACATGACCGATTTGAGCTCGTGCGTGCGGAACTGGACCGGCAGCGGGCTGACAATTGCCCCAATCCGCACCGCCGCCAGGTAAACCGCCACCAGCTCGATCACGTTCGGCAGCTGCAGCATGATGACATCATCTTTCTTCAGCCCCTGGGCCTGCAGCCCAAGCGCCAGGCGGCTGCTGACCAGATCCAACTCCTGGTAGGTCCAGCGTTGTTGGGCGCCGCTGGTCCAACTGGGCCGGTTGGGTGGGTCGACCACCGCGACCGCCTGTGGCGTGCTGGCGGCATTCCTGAGGAAAAGATCCAGGATGGTCTGGCTGCCCCACCAGCCTTTGTCGGTATACTCTTTGATCTTTTGTTCTGAATCGAGAATCATTGCACATCTCCTTTGGCAAGAACTCAGATATAGCTAGATCTGGCGGTCTCTCCCACGCCAGTAAGGTTCCCTGATCTTCTTCTTATCCAGTTTGCCCAGGTTGGTCAGTGGAATGGCCTCCCAGAACTCCACCGATTTGGGCGCGTTAAGGCTGCCCTTGTGTTCCTTGACAAACTGGATCAATTCGTCTTCGCTGACCTGCTGGCCGGCATGCAGCACCACAATGGCCTTGACGGCCTCGCCCCACTTCTCATCCGGCACACCGATGACCGCCGCCTGGCGCACGGCCGGATGTTGGAAAAGCACATCCTCCACCTCGCGCGGGAAGATGTTATACCCGCCGCTGATGACCATATCCTTGGCACGGTCGACAATATACAAAAAGCCCTCTTCATCCTGGCGGGCCATGTCGCCGGTATGCAGCCAGCCATCCTGGATGGTGGCGGCTGTCTTTTCAGGATCCTTGAAATAACCGTCCATCATAAAGCTGCTGCGCGCGATGATCTCGCCGACCTGCCCGGTGGGCACATCACGCCCCTCCTCATCCAGCAGCCTGATCTGGGTCGTCATGGTGGCCCGCCCGCAGGACGCAAAGACCTGGCGCTCCCGCTGCGGGTCGGCGATGACGTGTTCCTCTTTCGGCAGGGCCGTCAGGATCATGGGTGATTCAGTCTGACCGTAGTACTGTGAAAAGATCGGCCCGTAACGGTTGATGGCCTGTTTGAGCCGCTCGGCCGCGATGGGCGCCGCGCCGTACAGCACCGTCCGCAGGCTGGAGGTGTCGTAGCTGGCCCACTCGGGCGTATCCAGCAGCAGGTAGATCATGGTCGGCACAAACATGCAGGCCGTCACTTTTTCCTTTTGGAGCGCCTCCAGAAAAGGCAGCGGCGCAAAGCTCTCCATGATCAGGCAGGTGCCGCGCCGCATCAGTACCGGCAGCAGCAGGACACCCGCGGCGTGTGTCAGCGGGCTGACATAGGCAAAGACCTCATCGCGCTCCAGCCCCAGCTCAAGCATCTCGAGCATAACGGCGTTGACCCAGGCGCGGTGCGAAAGCATGACGCCCTTGGGCCGCCCAGTCGTGCCGCCGGTGTAATAAATGCCGCACAGGTCGTTCGACTCGACCTGCACCTGGCTGGGGGTTGGCTCAAAACTGGCCAGCATGGTCTGCAGGTGTTGGTGACCCTCGGGCACGCGGGACGGGTCGGCGCTGACGCAGATGAAATTCTTGATCGTTTCGAGCTGTGGCAGCATGGCCAGCACCCGCTCGCGCAGTTTCTCATGGTATACCAGCGTGACGGCCTCGGAGTGGTTCATCATATAAACATGGTCATCCGAGTTCAGCAGGACGGCGAGCGGTACGCGCACACAGCCGATTTTGGCGAGGGCATACTCGGTGAAGATGTATTCGGGGCAATTGGCCATCAGGAAAGCCACGCGCTGGCCCTTCTGGTGACCGAGCGCCAGAAAGGCGTTGGCCAGCCGGTAGGCATTCTGGTGCATTTGCTGGTAAGTGTAAGAGGTGTCTTTGTACCGGATTGCCGTATGCCGTCCATAATTTAGAGAACAAGAATCATACAATTCGCCGACTGTCGTTTGTGTCATCAAGTCTACTCCTGCATAGAGAGAAATCCGGAAAAACGAAGCGCAA
The DNA here is from genome assembly GCA_964559195.1 of uncultured Anaerolinea sp. Classification (GTDB taxonomy): domain Bacteria; phylum Chloroflexota; class Anaerolineae; order Anaerolineales; family Villigracilaceae; genus UBA5195. The sequence goes on from CAZLJB010000072.1 coordinate 4,680, forward strand.
TATTGGAAACTATAAAACTATTATAGTGGTTTTGGTTTTATTGTCAATCGGGAGTTTTTTTGGTTAGGATCTTCCCGGGGAGCTCTGAGGTCTCGGGGGTGGAAGGGCTTTTACCGCGGGGGGCGCGGGGAGCGCGGGGGTGGAGCTTTTTTGTTTTGGGCCTGCTGAGTCACTTTGGGTCACTTTGGGTCACTTTCAGTCACAGTTTTTAATTTAATTTTTTGGGTGAGTGACGGAGGGGGACGGAGTACCAAGGACGGGTTGTGGTCTGGTGGCATGGGTTGGCTCCTGTGATGGTTGTTTCTAAATTGATTGTACGGGGTTTCCACAGGATTGAACAGTCGGTTAAATTACTGACGGATAGGTGGGGGGTGGTGGGGATTTGGGGGCATCTCCGGCAGATGTTGGGGCATGGGATATTAAGGCAGGTGACTGTCACCTCGGGTTTTAGCCCGCATCCCCCGTATTCCCCGGAAAAACAGCAGTGAATTCACAGCCAGTAAAAATTGATGAGGTTGGCTTTTGACGGGCTCAAAAAGACCTGCACTTGTGACCAATGGTCTTATGGGATTAATATTCGCGAATTAGCGGTCAATATATCTATAGCCTGGTTTTTAAAGTCGGCATCATGCGTGACAAACATGAGATTTTGCGTCTTGCAGATGCTAACGAGCATTTGATCATTGTAGTCAGACCCGCCAGTTTCAAATTCTGTCAGCAATGCTTGAATATCCACCCCGCTAAAGCCACTTTCAATGCGTACCGTATATTTTAGAATTTGGCGCATCGTATGTGCAATTGATTGGGCAATCGGAACAAAGGCAGGACTATTACGAAATGGTTTAAAGTCTGGGCGGTTAGATTTATCAGGAAGCTGAATGTCATACTCGATACGAGCAATGCGATTAATGAATTCGGAAATTACCAGCACGTCAATTAAAATCTGGCTTTTGGCGTGTAGTGCGCCGGCAAGTGCGCCAGAGTAAGTTTGGGAGCGCCGATCATTGGAGCTACCCTGCGGACCATAGATGAGCAACCAAATATTGGCATCGAAAAATAATCTATCGGTAGCGGAGAACCGATAACCATTAATATTTTGCGCATTACTCATCGTCATTCCCCATTATTTCGCGGCGCACCGCTTCAATAACCGCCGGGTCTTTGAAGTATTGTTTGGCGGTATCAATAACGCGCTTCAACAAGGCCAAATCGTCTTTTTCTATGTCACCAACTGATAGGCCATCCTTTAGCACTTCGGGTGAAAAGACGCCATAAAGTTGACCAACCGCAGCATTCAAAAAAGCTGATGTTAGACTTTCAACGTTCTGGAAAGAAAGCCGCACCTTTTTGCCATCATTTAGAGCCTGCTGGATTTGTTCAAAAACTTTTTGTCCGTCTTGGGAGGCAACACAAAGACTGCTACCGACCACTTCATAAATAAGGATAAGAATTGGTTCGCTCATGGCAGAATCCTTTTAGAAAATGTTTTCTGAATGTTCAGACGCTAAAATGTAAGTATTCACATCTGCTGTATTGATTTCGATATTAACTACGGTGCCGGGAAAAGGGTTTAGCATCTCACGCTTGTCCACTGTCCCATCGGAGCATTGTCCCCAGTACCCAATACCTGAAACCACCTGAATGCGACCCTGATTCAACCGGATAAACTCACGTAATAATTTTAGCCCAAGTCCGCCTGGAATAGGACCTGTTTTTGTGGTGTTGCGTCCTTCCATTGCCCAATTGATGGCATCTTCTGGGGAGTAATGCAACCCCTTTTTGTTCTCCAGGGTACGAAGGATGCCGATACCTAGATCGGCAATTGCAAAATCAATTCGGTTCTTTTTCGGAAAGTATTGACCGCAGGTAAAAATTCCCATTTCGGTCTCAGAATGGATGACGGCATTGCTGAACAGTTCAAAAATGCTCTCCCAGAATTTCTTTCGTAAGGCAGGAGACATTTCAGGAATGGCTTTGTTCTTGAAGTGCTGTTCAATATAAGTGCCAAAGAAGCGATCATCTTTGCGCTCAAAACGTTGATATTGAATAGTGGTACCCCAGTCATCATTTCTTTTCGTATGTCCGTAATTGCTAAGAAAATTATTTTTTTGAAAAATGATTTGTACCGGAGCGGGGATATTATCAAACCGAATAGAGTTTAGACGGCGACTGGCTTGATATAATATTGCCCCGAGTGGGGCGCACATATTGGCGTCTACCCAGGTTGCTGTAGACATATTAAGTGTGATAGGCGTATATTCCAGATCGCGCATCTGCTCGGCAAGTTTGACCAACGTTGCAAAGCCTTGTTTATCGCTTCTAATTTCTGGAAGGGGAATTACCACGCGGCTAGGCATAGCTCTATTATACACACTGACACTAAAAGCCCGGACTTTTGTGTCAAGACTAGCAGTTATAGCTGTTTACTCTAGCGCAGGCAGCTTCAACTTGCGCCAGGTATCTTCGACAAAACGATTCGCAGCCACCTGGTCGAGCGTGCGACGGAAGTAGTCCTCATAGAGACGCTGGCGCAGGTCGCGCAGGTAACGGTTGTATTCATTGACAGAGCGGGTGATCTCCACCATTTTATCGGGGATATGGACAACACGTGCGCCACTTGCCTGGGCATACAGCACAAAACGCACCTCAAAGATATTGTTGAGCATGATTTTCTCACCGCTTTCATCGCTGAGTTCTTCCTTGCCAAAGAAGCCACCGCGGTGCTGAACAGGTTTCTCGGGAAGCTGGATTTCGCGCTGGCTGGCGCGCCCAGCAGGTGTAAGGAAATCATCCGGGAAGCGTTGGATGCCTTCGGGTAGCAAGTCATTCAAGACATTACCGGCCACCCGCCCGGCGGCCTTTTGGGTACGCGCCTTACCTGATTGGCTGCGCTTTTTACCCAACTCCATGCGCTCGCGCACCAGCAGGCTGAGACCTTCGTACAGGCGCGGCAGCCATTTATCAGGATTCAGCCCAACAGCGGATAGCACAGCGCGGTCAAGAGCCTGGCGGTCAGGCAGTTGGATTTCATCAAACACCGAGCCGATGGGTCGCTGCAGCAGGGGTTGGAAGGCGGCGTGGATGGCTTGCCGGCTGGGATCATCGATTTTGCGGGCATCCGGAACATACAAGTAATCGCGGGCATCCTCAACGGTAAGCTCAAGCGCGCCATCCCCCATCGTGACTCTTCCAGTAGATTCGGTAAAAAATGCTGTCAGACTGGAATTCATCACCGCTGCTACTATTTCATCACCAATGCCTTCGGCGGGTAACAGAAAATATAAACGATTATTCCCCAACAATGGCTCGGGAGAATACTTGTGAATGTGACGGTCGCCATATGCTATTGCAAAGAACAATTTTGCAGGCTTACCACGGTAGGATGGTAATGAATACCAGCCAGGATTTCGTCCACGCACTTCAGCACCGTGAGGCCAAGTTAATCCTGCTTGTGTGCCAGAAGTGAACACTTGTTTTTCACCCCATTCAATGTAACGGAGTGCGTTGAATTTTCCTCCATGCGCTAATTCTTCTTTCGTCATACGACAGACGAAAACCTTGTGACCCAATTCAGTTATGTCAATCAAAATATCAGATGAATCACCAGGCGATTTAAGCAACGGGAAAAGAAACTCCTGCTCAATTCCCCACTCAGAAATTTTTTCTTTATTCAGATGATAAAACTCATTAATTCCTGTCTTTCCACCATAATTTGGTGGAGCAACATCCCGTAACAATGCCAATTTATTACCGGCCTGTTTGAGCAGATCAAAGTAAACCTGCGGAGCGCGCAGGTAACGTCCCCACTTCACCGTCTGCTCGCTATGGTTAACCTCGGCGCGCAGGGCGCTTTGCGTCACGGTGCGTATCCGGAAATCGTCATCTTCCAGCGTATGCAGGGCGGCGGGGTCGACCGATGTTTTTGTGGCTGAAGTAATGCGCTGGACGAGTTTATCCAGCCCCACCCAGCGGCGCAGCCCATCCAGGTGCAAATCCCAGGGCATCAGGTCAGCCAGCAGGCGTTTGATCTTGACAAAGCGCTCCGGGTGCGCGTCACGCGCATTTTGCGAATCACAGCGTTCCAAAATCGTCACCACCGTGTTGACTGCCGCTTGTTCAAACCACGGTTAACAACGGCTTTCGAGGATGGCAATAATTTTGAAATGCTCCAGGAAAAAGCCCTGCAAGGCGTGCCCATAGCCCACATCCAGCCAGGCGTTGGAGGTGACAATCCCCATGCGCCCGCCCGGTTTGAGAAAGGCTGCGGCGTGCCAGAACATCGAGACATACAAATCGGCGTACGTTGAAATCACCGGCTCGGCCTTGGGAAGAAAAGCGCTCACATCCAGCCCCTGTTCGCGGACCGTGCGGTGCTGGCGTTTATCAGATTCAGAAGCAAATGTGAAACCGGCCGGATACTCCTGGAACCATTCAGCCGCCAGGCGGCGTCCCATTTTGGTGGTATAGCCTTTTTCGCGCTGTTCAATCCGGTCAGCACTGATATAGGGGAAGTTACCTACAATCGCATCAAATTGCGGAATGGGGGTCATCAGGCTGGATTCGTCCCCTTCGAGCGCATTGGCCGGGGAAGCGTCATGTTTAAGTGGTGGGAAGCGGTAGTGTTCGCCCGGGATCACATTGAAGAAGTCTTCATTCAAGATCCTGGGGAAGTTATCCGGTGTGCCCACCTGTTGGCGGAATAAGTTGATGGTGGCAAGTTCGGCGGGAAAGGGCGCCACATCAATGCCCCATAACTGGCTTAATTGCTGGCTGTGGTCATGCAGCCCCAGGGCGGTGCGCTTGCGGTCATAGGCGCGGATCAAAAACGTTCCGGTGCCACAAGTTGGATCCATTACGACATCATCGGCATAGCGCACACAAAAAGCGACGACAAAATCAACCAGATTTTCCGGGGTAAAGAACTGCCCGAGTGCATGCCGGTCCTCCGGCGGGATCAGGCGTTCAAACACCGCACCGACCACATCTTGCGGCAGGTGCGCGAAATCGCGTGTGTTCAGCACGCCTACCAGATCGCGCAGTTCGGTGGATGCTTCCGCTGGGAAAGGCAGCCGGTCGACCACATCATCTCGAAAAACTGCGTGATAGTCAATCTTGTGCGCCTCAGCAAAACAAGCCTCCAGGCGTTGCATCACCTGAGATGTATCCAGCCCATCCATATCCCCGGAAAAGCAGCAGTGCTGCTATTATATTGTCATCCGCGCGAGGATGGAGCTTTTTTTGGTTTAGATCTTCTGAGTCACTTTGGGTCACTTTCAGTCACAGTTTTTAATTTAATTTTTGGAGAATGGAGGGGGACGGGTTGATGTGTGGCATGGGTTGGCGCCTGGGATGGTTGTTTCTAAATTGATTGTACGGGGTTTCCACAGGATTGAACAGTCGGTTAAATTACTGACGGATAGGTGGGGGGTGGTGGGGATTTGGGGGCATCTCCGGCAGATGTTGGGGCATGGGATATTAAGGCAGGTGACTGTCACCTCGGGTTTTAGCCCGCATCCCCCGTATTCCCCGGAAAAACAGCAGTGAATTCACAGCCAGTAAAAATTGATGAGGTTGGCTTTTGACGGGCTCAAAAAGACCTGCACTTGTAACCAATGGTCTGAACCATGATTTTAAGGATTTTAGGATGGGCATGATTTTGCGTAGGGACGCAGCGGTGCTGCTATTATAATCCAACAAGAATATGATCCCTGCGCATCCTTTGAGATGTGTCTGATAAAAATCATGATAAATCGCAGACCCACTGCTAACGCCTTTGACGGCTTCCCCAGGTACATCAGCTACATGTAATTTAAATTGTGCTCCGGGCTTTAGTCCAAGCATAGTGGCTTCTTTTTCAACAAAAAAATTCATTTCTTTATCTTCAATTGTTGGAGGAGGGTATTCACCAAGGGCAAAGAGATAATTCATCTGGCCAGACATATCCTTGATGGTTTCACCTACAGGCCTAATTCTCCAAGGTGATTGCTCAAGCGCAAGAGCAAGGTTTAATACGGTCAGGAATGTCGATTTTCCCGCTCCTCGAAGGCCAAGAATCGAAATAGCTTTATCAATAGGTATATTATTCTCCTCTTCACTTGTTATATTTC
>CAZLJB010000073.1:0-10699 GCA_964559195.1 uncultured Anaerolinea sp.
AAATCGTGCCTGTCTATCAGGTAATTCTGCGCAAAAATACCTCCACGCATGCAATTAAATAAAACATTTGCAAAATGATGCGAGGTGCCAAGGGTTTCATTCGATAACTGCAAACCATCGGCACTGGCAACAATGCGTCGCAACTCCTGGCTGCCATATCTGATATCATGTATTAGATCGGCCGCCAAACCAGTGGGATTTTGTTCCAATTGGAAGCACAAACCTGAAATATTGCCGCCATCCTGGTTGACATCTGCGATGATGCTCCATTCTTTTTCTGCACCAGCAGGGAGTTCAAAACTGGCATTAACCAGATAAGCACCGCGACCTCCACGAATATCTACCTCTGGAGAGATTTGTCCGGTACATCGAAAGTTTTCGATGTGGCGGGTTGAAAGCAAGTAACGTGGATTTTCCAGGCCAAGTTGCCAGACAATGGTTGCTTTAAGAGATTCGCTGGCTTCAGCATGATCGGTCAGGGTTGAACTTAAAGAAAAAATGCCGATTCCGGTTTTGGGTTCCAATTCGGCGCGTTTGTAAGCATTTAGTAAATTGCTAAATGTATTTTGGAGTGCGGTTGTTGCTCCGTACGGGAGAATGTTTTGGAAACCATCTAAAATATTGACGACGCAATTCGTATTGTTTAAATTATTAATCTGGCTTGTTTTGGTGAAACCATATTTTTCACTTGTTCGCCAGATATTACGAAATGAAAGCTGGAGGTCGAGATTGATCTCTTCAAAAATCAATTGGTTTCCGATAACATTCTTGTACAGGTTTCTTTCAATCTGGTAAATGCCAGCGTATCGATCTGAAAAGGGCTCCCATAAAAAAATTTTCTGACCATCGTTGATCAAAAAAATGTCGATGGTTCCGGTATTCGTATGATTTTCAGTGATTTTGTCATCGGTATAATACGGGAAAAGAGCTGATTCGGAATTTGAGCGACCGGCAGATAGGCCGCCTGAGCTGGAGATAAACATCCAGTGATCTGAGTTACTTACCAGGCTCATAAAAAAAGGCGGCATTTGATCAAAATTGTGGATTTTGTAAAATACATCGCCTTGAATTGGCAGATATTCTCCGGTTATATTAATTATTTTTGTAGTCTTGATTTCAGCATTTCCAACAAATATTTCTTTGTTCATTGCTAAGATTCCCAATCAGATAGAAGTGGCTAAAATTGCTCTGATAAGTTTCCCGGTTGTTCAACCGATTGTAAAAATAGCGCCAACCATTTGGACTTTTGACTGGCCAGGAAATGTTAAATAATGATTCCCCAATATTCCGGTTGTTCTTTTTTGGCAGTATTTATGATGATTTGACGAAGCTGGGAACTTAACTCAGCATAATCTGAATTACTGGTACTCGTATCGCAATTTTCAACTAGCAGGATACTGGCATCCAGGCTTAAAACCACATTGTGCCAGGTATGGCGTTTGACATTGTACATTTTCCCGGGTTCCATAACAACTGGCGAAAGTTTGGTGATTTGCTGGTCTCCTTCGCCAATAAACAGGATGGCTTGACCGGCCATCAGGACGAACACCTCATCGGTCTGGTTGTGTCGTTCCAGTTTTTCGATCTTGTCAGGTATGAGCTCATCAATAAAGCGCAGGATTGCAACTCGCCAGGTGCCATAATCAATTATCGGTTTATATCCAACGCCTTTGAATTCGTGAATTTCAAGCAAATTCGAATCCATCTTAATCCTTCCATGCAACATAAGATTTTTCTATGAGCTGTCCAGTACTGCTTGTGTTTTTACTGGCAGGAGCTTATTTTATGATTACACTTACTTTTACAGAACTGGTTCCGGTTGGTGGCAAATTGATCAAGCTGGTCTCTATTGGAACTCCATCGACAACCAGTGTGGTAAAGTTGCCGGGACCAGTGCGCCTGACCGAAATTTCATACCTGATCCCGCGGTATTCCCGAACGCAATCGAACCCATTCCAGGTGGAGGGAATTACTGGCGAAATTTCCAATCCATCGTAGCCAGGTTTTATCCCTAATATTGCCTGTGTTATAGCAACATAATTCCAGGCTGCTGTTCCACTCAGCCAGGAATTTTTCGCTTCTCCGTGGCTTTGGGCATCCTTGCCAGCAATCATTTGGGCATATACATAAGGTTCACAACGATGTAAATCACTGATCGTTTCACGGGCTGACGGATTTATCCGTTGGTAATAATCGAAGGCTTTATCGCCTCGACCGATTTTTGCTTCCGCAATCATGATCCAGGGGTTTGTATGGCAAAATATCCCTGCATTTTCCTTGTATCCGGGAGGGTAGGATGAAATTTCACCAAGGTGTAAATAATATTGACTGTAGGCTGGGGTTTGAAGGATAATGCCATGTTTTGTCGCCAATTGTTTGGCGACAGAATCGAGAGCCTTTAATGCTCTGCCATCCGAAATTCCAAGACCGGCCATAATGCAAATGCCCTGGGGTTCAATGAAAATTTTGCCTTCGTTGTTTTCTTTTGAACCAATTACCTTGCCAGAATCATCGTATGCGCGCCGAAACCAGGCGCCATCCCAACCGGATTTCCATATAACATCTTCCATTTCCGCAGCGCTTTTCAAATAAAAGCCGGCCGGTTTATCCTGTGCGCTGTCAGTTTTGTATCTGGAGCGCAGCTCGGCCATTTCTTTGCAGGCCAGCACAAATAGTCCGGCTATAAAAACACTCTCTGCAACCAGGCCATCTTTGTTGGTGGTGGTTTGAAAAGATTGTCCAGGTGTTTCTGAAAAACAATTTAGATTAAGGCAATCGTTCCAATCGGCACGTCCAATCAGGGGCAGGTGATGGGGGCCCAACCGGTCTCGTGTGTATTGGATCGAGCGTTCGAGGTGTTCAAAGAGCGAAGCTTGACTGCCTGGTTCATTTTCAAATTGAACCAGTGTATCCAGGATGTCCCAATCACCTGTTTCTTTAATATAAGCAGCTACACCCAATATTAACCAGGCCGGGTCGTCATTGAATCCGGATCCGACATCATTGTTTCCGCGTTTGGTCAGTGGTTGGTATTGGTGAAAAGCGCCTCCATTTTTTAATTGGGTGGCGGCTAAATCCAGGATGCGTTCGCGAGCCAGGCCAGGGATCATGTGGACAAAGCCGAGCAAATCCTGATTGGAGTCTCTGAATCCCATACCGCGCCCGATGCCACTCTCAAAGTAGGAGGCTGAGCGGCTCATGTTAAAAGTCACCATGCATTGGTATGCGTTCCAGATGTTCACCATGCGGTTTGTATGCACATCTGGTGAGGCTATCTGTAATTTTCCAAGCAGATTATCCCAATGGGTTTTGAGAGCCATGAAAGCCCGGTCAACGTTGGCTGGTTTGAGGTATTTTGCGATGATCGGCAGGACTGTTTTTTTATTAATTACCTGAGAATCGGGCGGGTCAAACTTGGCATCAACCGGGTTTTCGTGATAGCCCAGGATGAAAATAATTTTCTTGTGCGCGCCGGGTTCCAATTGGACCCTGACATGGTGTGATCCAATCGGCTGCCAGCCATGAGCTTCTGATTCGTTTGAAACGCCTTTCTCAACAACCAGCGGCGAATCCCAGCCTCGATATGGTCCGAGAAATGCTTCGCGCTGTGTGTCGTAACCGTCCAGCTTTTCAGAACAAGCGAAATAAGCAAAATGATTGCGCCTCTCGCGGTATTCAGTTTTGTGGTAAATAACGCCATCAATGATTTCCATTTCACCGGTCGAAAAATTGCGTTGAAAATTCGTCGCATCATCATTTGCGTCCCACAAGCAAAACTCAACCGCAGAAAATATTGAAATATCTGCCACCTTATCGCGGTGATTGGTCAGTGTTAATTCCCATATTTCATTACTTTCTCCCAAAGGAACAAAATAACGGGTTCTTGCTTCGATTTTATGCGCCATCGAGCTGATAACTGTATAACCCTGGCCGTGGCGGCATTCGTATTGGTCGAGCTTGTCGCGGGTTGGCATCCAGGTGGGAGACCAGTATGGACGAGAAATCCTATCCTTACTGCCTGCGACATTATCCCGCAGATAAATATAACGACCGCCCATATCCAGCGGAGCATTATTGTACCTGTAGCGTGTCAGGCGTCGTAATCGGGCGTCTTTATAAAATGAGTATCCACCGCCGGTATTTGAAATTAAGCCAAAATAGTCCTCGCATCCAAGATAATTTATCCAGGGTAAGGGAGTATCGGGACGTTCAATAACGTATTCTCGGGTAGTGTCATCGAAGTGACCATATTTCATAATATTCTCTTTTCTCGTAATTACCGGGTGGTGCCTGTCAGAAACCAATCTCATTGGCAATGGGATGGTTGACCGTGGATATTACTAAATTATTCCTTACAATTATGAAGATGCAATCCTATCTATCAGACCTTGGCCAAATCATTTGCCAGCGCAACGAGTTTCTCCGGCGTTACAATGTTTGGTGCGTAAGTTGCAATTTCGTCAATGCTCATATTGAGTATGGTCTGAAGTTCAGGGGCTTTGATCCATTCTCGAAATTGATTGGCGAAGGCTGCATAACCTGCAGGATCGTCGAGGATTGTCCGAAGTGAAAGACCGGTGTGCAGGCGAGTTTCATGCTGCATTTTTGGAGCCGATAGCATTGACCGGCTGCGCAATCGAATATCCTGACTGGATGCGCCAACCAGGATTTCAAATTCACCTGGTTCGGTGATCCATCCGCCTCGGGCTGGGTCAAAGAACCAAAATGCTTCCTGATCAAGTAAAAAGGATATGGATTTACTTTCTCCGGCAGCGAGTTCGATTTTCGCGAATGCTTTTAACTCTTTTTCTGGTCGGACAAGGCTCGAACGGATGTCGCGAACGTAAAGCTGAACAATTTCCTTACCAGTGACAGCACCAGTATTTTTAATTTCAACGCTGATCTCAAGACCGGGTTCAAGCGAGAATTCAGTTTGCACTTGAAGGTTACTGTATTCAAAACTGGTATACGATAGCCCATGCCCGAACGGAAAAAGCGGTTCGATTTGTTTTTTGTCGTAATAGCGATAACCGACGAATAATCCTTCCCCATAGAATACCTGCCCGTTTTCGCCTGGGAAATTGATAAAAGCAGGGTTGTCTTGTAAGCGTCTGGGGAAGGTTGTTGGTAATTTTCCGGAGGGAACGACATCACCAAAGATCACATCCGCAAGGGCGTTACCTTGCTCCTGACTGTTGTACCAAAGTTGCATAATTGTGGGCACACGGTCAACCCAGGGCATTTCAACAGCCGAACCAGAATTAAGCACAACGATGGTATTTGGATTGATGGCAGAAATTTTAGTTATTAATTCGTCCTGCTTCCCAGGCAATTTCATATCGACCCGGTCAAAACCTTCAGCTTCCCATTCTGAAGTGAGCCCCGCGATCACGATAACAGCATCAGCGCGGCTGGCTATCTCCAGCGCATCCTTTATCAAATCGCTGGATAATGGCGGCATGTGACTGAGGCTAAGCGAACGCCAGAGCGGGTCCCCTTCCCAGTTGTATTCCACTCTTAGGGCATATTTTTGGCCGGAGAGCATCGATATTTGGACGGTTTTTTGTCCGTAAGGAGCTGGTTCAGTCCAGTTGTCTATAGCTTCCTTCTCATCAATAAACAACTTGCCGCGTCCGACAGTCCCCAGACCAAAATTGTGAACTCCGGTTTCTTTGGGGCTAAAAAATCCACTCAGACGTACAGAAAATCGGGTCTGATCGACATTGGGAACACTCGTACTGAACCATCCATATTGAGAATGGTTGTTTATCTGTGAGAAAGCAGGGGTTCCAGAGAAATCCAGATTGTCAAATATTTCAACAAGCAGACCCTGTCCACCCAAAGAGGTTGAGAGCGTATCCTTGTCCGGGGCGGGCATAGTGCGGTGAATCAAGCAGCCTGGAGCATATTCCACCTTACAATTCTGACCGGCGCGCGAACGGATGCCATCCAGTGGCGAAATAACATAATGTGGGATGACCGCTGAACTGCCACCGCCTAAAATTTGGCTCCAACGGGCATTTTCTCCGATCACAGCGATCGTTTTTGCATTTCGTAATGGCAGCAGGTTGCGATCATTTTTTAATAGGACAATCGCTTCTCCTGCTGCTTTGCGGATAATTTTTCGATGCGAGGGAAGATCCTCTCCGCGTTCTGGTTGGAGTTGGGGATTTTCAAATAGCCCAGCCTTATTAATTACTTCGAGAAGCCGGCGGATCTTGTCGGTTAATCCTGCTTCTGATAATTTACCAGATGCCAGGGCGGCTTTTACATTTTCGGCACTCATCCAGCGGGCGGGGCCGGGCATTTCCAGATCCAGGCCACCTGCCGGAACGTCAGCGGAGTAAGTTCCGAACCAATCTGATATTACGATTCCGTCAAACCCCCATTCCTGTTTGAGGATGGTTTTGAGTGTGTAATTATTCTCACTGGCGTGGGTCCCGCGAACCCGGTTGTATGCAGACATAACAGACCAAGGGTGGGCGTTTTTTATTGCTTTTCGAAAAGGTTCCAAGTAAAGTTCGCGCAAAGGTCTTTCTTCAACTTCTGAACTCATCGAAAAACGTTCGAATTCCTGGTCATTGCAAACAAAGTGTTTGATGCATGTTCCAACACCCCGTTCTTGAATCCCTTTGATGTAAGCAGTCGCCATTTCGCCGCTTAAATATGGATCTTCCGAGTAGCATTCAAAGTTTCGACCGGCGATTGGGGAGCGATGAATGTTGACAGTTGGTGCGAGCAAAATATGGGCACCCTTGGCTTTGACTTCATCACCCAGTACATTTCCGATCTCTTTGACCAATTCGGTGTTCCATGTGGCTCCCAGGGCAATCCCAACTGGTGTGCAAACCGAAGCGGGTCCCATGCCTGCTTGAGCACCTCTGCCACCGTTTGGGCCGTCCGAAACTTTTAAGGCAGGTATTCCGAGCCGGTTTATCGGGTTTGTGTGCCAAAGATCCGCACCAGCCAGCATCGAGATTTTTTCATCCAGGGTCATTTGGTCAATCAGTTGGTTGAGGTCAATCATTATTTATTTTCCCTTATTCCCAAATATTATTTTGTTTTTATAGCGATTGATTACACCCGCACGAAGACCGGATGATGATTTCGGATGGTAGGATGATTTGATGGTTTTTTAAATCCGGTTGCTGTATATTCCGGATTAATAGTTCGACCGCCTGGGTTCCCATGCTTTGAATTGGCTGGCGGATGGTGGTAAGTGGAGGTTCAAGCTGTGCAGCCAGGGTGACATCATCAAAACCGACGATTGCCAATTCATGCGGAATATTCAAACCGGCTTCATGTGCGGCTCTCAGTGCTCCGGCAGCCATGATGTCACTGGCAGCGAATACAACATCCGGTCTGGCAGGTAATATCTTTTTCATTGCCAGGTATCCACTAGATTCGCTGAAGTCCCCTTCTGCGATGAGTGCCGGGTTGGGCGTCAGGCCCATTTCTTTAATTGCCAACAAGAAGCCCTGGTAGCGATCTTGACCCGCGATTGTGTTTTGCGGCCCAGTGATGGTCGCTGGGCGTTGGCGTGGTATTTGGCAAGTTAGTAAATGGCGGCTGATAGAATATGCAGCTTGAATGTTGTCGATATCGACTGAATTGAGGTTGAAAGTCGGATGGTGTCCGATCATTACGAAGGGCATCTTGCTTTCGTGTAACGAAATAACAATTGGGTCATCAATCAAGGTTGATGAAACTACAACCCCGTCGACTAATCCGTTGTTAATAATCTGACGTATGGTACGACGTTCGTATTCAGGCTCAGCCAGCCAAAGCATAACAGAATATTCTCTGGCATTGCATTCCATCGAGACGCCCTGGATGAGCCTGGAAAAGTACGGGTCACTAAAAATATTGTCAATTCCAGTGGGAATTACCAGTCCAATAACGTTGGTCCTTCCCGCAGCCAGACGGCGCGCGGCTATGTTTGGCTGGAAATTATGTTCTTGAATAATTTCGAGAACTTTAAGCCGGGTTTCTTCGCGAACCTTAATATCGCCATTGATAACTCGTGAAACAGTTGATCGTGAAAAACCACTGATATGAGCAATGTCTTCTAGGGTAAGGGCCATCGTTTTTTTGGGGTACGAAAAAATTATTTAACCCAAAATATTCCAAGGGTTTGGAAATAATGGGAGCGCTCTCACGGCTGATTATATCTTTTTCTGTGGATACGTCAACGATTTACACATAATTATTCTATAGTCGCTACAGATTATTTGTATCATCTTGCAAATCGTTTTCTCCCCAAAGCTCCTGATCATTTGTTGAATTTTGCCGAAAACGGCTTTCGATAACTATGATTAAGAAAAGATAAATATCGGCCACAATACTGGTCAAATTTGGATTGTTCTTGCTTGCTTAAGGATTTTCGAATGTGATTTAATGTAATTCCATCAAAAAACTTCATCCCAAAATAAGCGGACAGGGGGAGATGGTAGGTTATATTAAAAACCCATCTTTTTGTTTTTTAATTGTGCTGATATTGCTACTGGTATCGATGTGTTGGCGAATAACCTCAAGAAAGGTTTCAGGGTCAAAAGGAGTTTTAGATTTGCTGATCATGCCGGGGAAAATTACGCTCTCGCAATTGGGCGGGGAGGAGCGAGTAAACCAGCCAGGTCAGATAAGCGGGTTGTGTGTACGAGCGCCAAAACTTCATCATTGGCTTCCAGGATAGTGCTGCCGTGAGGAAGTATCAATTTGTGATTCCTAATAATGGCAACGATATTACACTCTGTAGGAAGTTTAATATCCTGAAGTTGTTTTCCACAGACATCCGCGGTGGGATAGACTTTTTCTTCGACCAAGGAATATTCGCCCCGTTTTAGCTTTAGCAAGGTCATCATGTCCCCTAAGGACATTTCCTCTGCAACGAGATGGGCCAGGATATCTGCCTGATTAAGGGCAACATCCACACCCATTTCTTTTGTAAAGAGCCAGGCATTTTTCGGATTATTAACACGGGCGATAATTCTGGGAACATTAAATTCAAAACGAGCCAGCGATGTGATCACGAGGTTGGTTTCATCACTGCCGGTCACTGCTGCGAGTACCAGGGCTTTCTGGACACCTGCCTGTTCCAGTACAGTTGGGGAGCTTCCATCACCTTGAATAATTGTATCTTTGGGTAGTTCAGAATTTAATTTTTCAAGTAGAGCCGGTCGTTCCTCTATTATTTTTACAATATGATTGCCTTCCAGCAAGATTTTTGCTAGATGCGAACCAGTGTTACCACCACCAACGATCACGACATACATATAAACCTCCTACAATCCCAGCATGGTTTGAAGGCGAGTCAGTGCAGAAGATTGCACGGCGAGATGGATCAAGTCACCTTCGCGAAATTCTGTTCCTGCGCTGGGTAAAAACGCTTTTTGATCCCGAGTGATCGCAATTACATTAAATTCGCCAGGAACGGAAAGATCTCGCACTGTTCGACCAGCCAGGCTATACGTTACTTCTGTTGCAACAATCGAAACCTCTCCATGCCCAAAGTTTTGGATCATGTCAAGATCCGAGTGTGTTACCAGTTCGTAAATTCGTTCAGCCCCCATGGTTGTGGTGGATATTGTTTTTAATCCGAGACGTTGGTAAATTTCTGCTCTTCGAGGGTCAAAAAGCCGCGCAACTACACGCGGAACTTTAAATATATTTTTTGCTATGCGCGCACCGACAATATTTGCATTATCTGACGAGCTGGCAGCGATAAATGCATCAGCTTTTTTAATTCCAGCAGTAATCAGGACCTGTTCATCAAAACCCAGACCATTTACAATCTTGCCTTTGAAACCCGGTCCCAATCTTGTGATAGCGTCCATGTCTCGATGATCAATTACGGTTACTTTATGACCTCTTTCGGTCAACAATATGCTGACTTGAGATCCGACCCGTCCACAACCCATGACGATAATTTCCATTGGTTCGACCTCCTATAATTGTTAAGCTGTCCGGTGGTTTCGAGCTTCCATTCTACGCACAAATTGTTTGCGGAGCCATTCTAAGCCATACAAGATAAACGGGAAGGTTATTAAGCCAATCCAGTAACGGTACGGAATAAAAATGTGCTCGAAGTTTTCAGCTAAAAATTCATAATTGATAATAGACCAGATACCCACCGATTCAGCCAATACGCCTACCAAGAGGTAATGGTTTCCAAACCATCCCAGTTTTGTGTTGCGTGATTTTTCGGAACGGCAGGCAAATGCATTTCCAACTTGTGAAAGTACCACCCCTGCATGGAAGACAGTCACAGCCATCCGATGAGCATCTGGTGCGGATAAAACGAGTGAAAAAATGGAAGGGAAGGGTGGTGGTGGAATCGGCAATTTTAGCAAACTCCAGTTTCCGGAAAAAAGATAAACTGAGAAAAATCCAATATAACATAAGACTGCTTCAATCATTCCAAGCCAAAGGAAAGAGCGCGCAAACAAGCCGTTGTCAATTAATGGAGTTCCGCGCGGTCTGGGTGGGTGGAGCATTACATCGGGTTCGGGTTTTTCCATACCCAGCGCTAAGGCCGGCAGCAGGTCGGTACCCAGATCGATGGCGAGGATTTGTCGGACCTTGAGGGCAAGAGGAATTTGGGTAAAGCTGGCAGTTACTACAAAGGGCATGATTTCAGGGATATTACTTGAAAAAAAGATCGGAAGAGCACACGTCTGAACTCCAGTCACCTGAAGCTATC
>CAZLJB010000074.1:0-10515 GCA_964559195.1 uncultured Anaerolinea sp.
AGGCCCGCAAACTCAGCCGCGAAACCTACAAATTCTCCAAGGAATACATGCGCCCGACCCTGTGCGCGCTCTGGCAGCGCATCGAGCGTGAAACTCCCGCCAGCCCCCAGAAACAGACCAACCTGCCCGCAGCCAGGCTGGAGCTTGGCTGCGGGCAGTGATGTGCTGGGTTTAGCACTGTTTCAAAATCAGAAGGGTGCTTCCAAAAGATTGTGCTTTTCCAGCCATACGAGAAACAAAGAAAATGACTCTATTATCGGCTGCAACTCTTCAGCAAATTACCACTGTTAAAACTGGATTCCTTGCTTTTATAACAAAGGCCCAATCAGAAGATACTAAAACATTTCATCCGCATGAATTGGGTAATCGGCCTTTTCATCCTGAACTTGAAAAAGTCCGTCGTCGCTTTCATCATCGCAATATTCCAATTTTGGGATAGCCGTTCGCAGGTTATGGTGCTGCTTTTGATTATTTACATAATCCAAGGCAATTTTCAAGTTACGCTCGCTAATTTGTTATCGCGCCATATCCGCGCTGCCAGGATAAATCAACAAACCCATCTGAACTTGCGCCCTTTAACCTTTTGACAACCTCAGCAATCGAATATCGAGGTGGGATTTCAATAATTCCAGCGCGATCATAGGTAAGCGGTTTTTGGTCGACCATACCAGGTGATAATAGAGGCGGGTAAATGGCATCCGTGATTCCTTTTCTTGAAATAATTGGCTCGGTTCAGAAAAGTTCAAAAATTGGACAGCCCCCATTGATAAATCCACGGTCTATTCAGAACCAAACCTGCTGAAGCAGGTTCCACAAAGACATCGTTCAATCACACCAACCGGCTTCAGCCGGTTTGAGGCACGCCAGGCGCAGAATTTATTCCGTGCCGAATTGCATCAATCTGCGTGCCGGTTTATGCAGTCCAATATAATTAACTTTTACCCTTTCATCCAACCCACAAACTTGTTGCGCTTCATGGGCTGCTTCATCCAGGAGGTATCTGGCAGGGGCAGCTCGAGGGCTTCCCGGACGGATAACCAACCTTTGCGAAGCAGCAGTTGCTGATTTTTACCGGTACTACTGACCCAACTCAACATACCACGCTGTTCAGTGACCTGCCCCACTTGCAGAGTGGTGCGGGCGTCCTGGGCCACATACTCCAGCACTTCCTGCCGCCGGCCCTGCTCCCAGTACTTCGGCGCCAGGGCGCCTTCCATACCAGCCGTCTTGCCGGCCAACCCCATCCCCTTGGCGGCTTTGTCCAGACCCAGTAAATAGCCTTTTTCACATAAAAAGTGGAACATCATATCGACGTGATTGATCGCAAGCTCCTGGCAGAGTGCGCCAAGACCGCTCTCTTCGGCCAAAACGTCAAAATCAAAACCAGCACCATTCCATGTCAAAACCGTTTTACCGATTGCGACTTCTTTCTGTAAATATTCGACCAGCTCAACCACCTCTGCCTGACTCATCTGGTCTGCCGGATTGCCAGCCTGATCCCGACCAACCCAGACCCTGACATCGCCACTGGCGCTGGCGGTTGCAGCGCAGCTGATACCGAATGGGCGGTAAGGCCTCCAATCCGGAGCACCATCCGGAAAGCCTTTTGCAATTTCAAGGTCAAAAGCCAGATAAGAGCGTTGAGTTCCGGGCATATTAATTCCTTTGGGCAGTTTACGATTCGGTGAACCAAGTAATTATATCCTTTTGGCTGTGGTTTGTCAGGTTCCATCTCACCCACCAATATTCAAGATGGGTTTAGCGCAAATGGTTTGTTCTTTTCGCGGTCTAACAAACCGGTACATTAAGCACGGTCTTTGATATGACGCCTATCACTATTTATTTTTATCTGGAAGGCGTATACTGAAATCAGTAGCATTGTGACTAATTTCACAATATATCAAAAGGACAAAACATGACAGAAGAAGATCCCAGAATTTTGGAACTGCGCGCCATGCGCGCAAAAGCGCGGGAAGGTGGCGGCCAGGATCGTATAGAAAAACAACACGCCAAAGGCAAGGGCACCGCTCGCGAACGTGTGGAAACCCTGCTCGATCCGGGGACCTTCAATGAATTGGAACCCTTCATCACCAGTCACCTGGATGATATGAGCCTGGCAGCTGAGAAATATTTGGGTGACGGAGTGGTAACCGGCTATGGCTTGATCGATGGGCGAATCGTCTATATCTACGCGCAAGACTTTACCATTTTCGGCGGTACCCTGAGCGAAATGCAAAGCCACAAGATCTGCCGCGTGATGGATCTGGCCCTGCGCAATGGAGCACCCTGCGTGGGATTGCTCGATTCTGGCGGAGCACGCATCCAGGAAGGCGTCAAAGCCCTGGGGGGCTATGCTGAAATATTCAGGCGCAACGCCCAATACTCTGGCGTCATCCCACAGGTTGCCGTCATGCTGGGGCCATGCGCCGGCGGCGCAGCTTATTCACCCGCCCTGCAGGACCTGATCATCATGGTTGAGAAACAGTCCTTCATGTTTCTGACCGGCCCGGAAGTCATTAGGGCCGTCACAGGGGAAGTGATTGACGCCGAATCCCTTGGTGGATCTGCCATTCATATGGCAGTCAGCGGCGTGGCCCACCTGGCGGTAAAAAGCGAAGCTGAAGCCCTCGGCATGGTACGGAAATTTCTGAGCTACCTGCCCTCCAATAATGTAGAAAACCCACCCTTCCAGGCCAACAATGACGATCCGGCCCGCATGGATGAACGATTAAATAGTATCGTCCCGATCGATCCAAGTGAACCCTACGTGATGCACCAGGTGATTGAGACGATCGTGGATCAGGGCAGCTTCCTTGAAATCCAGCCAGCCTGGGCGCGCAATGCCGTGGTAGGGTTGGCGCGAATCGGGGGTCACAGCGTGGGCATCGTGGCCCAGGAACCCGCCGTCATGGCGGGTGTGATCGACATCGATGCCAGCGACAAAATGACCCGCTTTGTGCGCATGTGTGACTGCTTCAACGTGCCACTGGTGACGCTGGTCGATTCGCCCGGTTTCCTGCCCGGCATCGCACAGGAACACGGCGGCATCATCCGGCATGGCGCCAAACTGCTGTATGCATATTCTGAAGCAACCGTCCCCAAGCTGTGTGTGATTACACGCAAAGCCTACGGCGGCGCTTACGTGGTCATGTCCAGCAAATATCTGGGGACTGATGTCACTTATGCCTGGCCCAGCGCCGAGATCGCTGTTCTGGGTGCCGAAGGGGCGGTTAACATTCTCTACAAAAAACAAATCGAAAATGCCGCCGACCCGCTTGGCGAACGTAAAAAACTTGCCAGCGAATACCGTGAAAAGTTTAACAACCCTTACATGGCTGCCAGTACCGGTTACGTGGATGACATTATTGAACCACGCGAAACCCGCGCCAAACTGATCGCCGGGCTCTCAGCCTTGCGCGATAAATATGCACCTGCCCCGCCGCGCAAGCACGGCAATATCCCGGTTTAGGAGCCTTATAACATGATCGAAAACCTGGTAATTGCGCTTGAAATTACAGCCCTGGGGATGGGTCTGGTCTTTGCGGCGATTATTGTTTTGTGGTTGATGATGTGGGCTCTGACCGCCCTGCCCCTCGGGGATACCAGCGAACCTGCTGAAGCAGCGCCTCAGGAACCAAGCCAGGTCATCAGTAGCAGGGATGATTTGCCGGCCCAGGCTGCTGCGTTGGCAGTCGCCATCGCGCTGGCGGAACAGAGTCAAACCAATGCCCGGCCGCTGCCCCAGCCACCGACCGCACTGGTCAGTGCCTGGCAGTTGGGTATGCGAACACGCCAGATGTACGAAAAAGGCGGGCGCTAGCCAAACGGCTGCGTGGAGAATAAATCATGAAATACAACCTTAAAATTGGCGATAGAACCTTTGAAGTGGTTATTGAAGACATCAACAAACGACCGGTCGTGGCGCGTGTCAACGGCCAGGAATTTCTGGTCAACCTTGAGCCCGACGAAATGATTTCGGAACCCGCCGCCACCCTGCTTGACCCGCCAGCCACACCAGGTGGACTGATGCTGCATGATGGCAGCCTGGTAGCCCCACTGCCCGGCACCGTGATCGAGCTATTTGTCAAACCCGGCGACATGATTGAAGCCGGGCAAGTCATCCTGATCAACGAAGCCATGAAAATGAAAAACAGCATCCGCTCCACCAAGGATGGCATCGTAGCCCGGGTGTTGGTCAGTGCCGGGCAAAGTGTGGCACACAAACAGACGCTTGTGGAGTTTGAGGAATGAACCTTGCCGCAGTTCTGACTGGTCTGTTTGCAGGAACTTCCTTCACCTGGGCCAATGCACTCATGTTGCTGGTGGGATGCGTGCTGATATACCTGGCAGTTGTCAAAGAATATGAACCGGTTTTGCTGCTGCCGATCGGTTTTGGCTGCATCCTGGCCAACCTGGGTATGTCCGTTTACAACCCGGAAAGTTTCCTGAAAGTCATTTATGACGCGGGCATTAAAACGGAGTTATTCCCATTGTTGATCTTCGTGGGTGTGGGGGCCATGATCGACTTCCGCCCGCTGTTAGCCCAACCCAAAATGGTGCTGTTAGGCGCGGCCGGCCAGTTCGGCATTTTTGGAGCGCTGCTCCTGGCAACCCTGATCGGTTTCCCTCTCAAAGAAGCTGCATCAATCGGCATTATCGGCGCAATTGATGGTCCCACCGCCATTTACGTGGCCTCCAAGCTAGCTCCACACATGCTGGGGCCGATCGCGGTGGCAGCCTATTCCTATATGAGTCTGATCCCCATCATCCAGCCACCTATCATGCGACTGCTGACCACCCGCAAGGAACGCTTAATCCGAATGGAATACACCCCGCGCCCGGTCTCGTCGAAGGTGGTGATCTCCTTCCCGATCGTGGTGACGATTGCAGTCAGCCTGGTGGCCCCGGCCGCCGCGCCGCTGATCGCGACCTTGATGCTGGGCAACCTGCTGCGTGAAGCCGGCGTGGTGGAACGTCTGAACAAGGCGGCCCAGAACGAGATCATCAACATCGCCACCCTTTTTCTGGGTCTGGCAATTGGCGCGACCATGACTGCCGATAAATTCATTTACGATCCGGCCACGGGCGTGCAATGGCAAACTCTGCTGATCCTGGCCCTGGGACTGCTGGCCTTCATCCTGGATACCGTGATGGGGCTGCTGTTTGGCAAGCTGATGTGTTTCATGAGCGGTGGAAAAATCAACCCATTGATTGGGGCCTGCGGCATCAGCGCGTTTCCGATGGCGGCACGCCTCTCGGCCAAAATGGCACTTGAAGAGGATTACGACAACTTCATCTTGATGCATGCCATGGGCTCCAACACTGCCGGTCAGCTGGGCTCTGTCATCGCTGGCGGGGTGCTGCTGGCGATCGTCAGTAAGATTACTGGCAGCGGGTAGAAAAGAAATATTGAAAACAGAACAAAAATGCTCATCCCGTATTTTGTGATGAGCATTTTTGAGTTAACTATAAATTATTTGGATAACTTTGGAGCCTGCCAATTATTGAACAAGCTGGTTTTTCATTTTTTGATCAAATTAATTGACTTGATCGATATAACAAAAATAGAATTCGATCGAAAATTAGCAGGAAAATATTTCACACGCAGAAAAAACCAGGTTCTCCAACACAATTCGGTGCTCCCACACAATTCAGATTCGTAACTAAAAGAAACACCAGAAAATTATGGGTGAAGCCTGCTAAAAGTTCAACTCAGCTCCAATTTAGATAGATTGGGTTTTTCAGTATGTGAGCATACCTCGCGAATCACATCCTGGCTTCGTTTTACTTGGCTTGGAGTCTCAAACAGATTCTGATATTACATAATATTACATTAATCACATTAAAGTTATTACATTTTCGTGATTGACTTTGAACAATAAATAAATACAATGTAGTTAGTTTGTTCGTCCAACAAATTAACTACAAGGCTCAGCATGAAACAGCAATTCACGGCAGATCAAAACTTCGTTCGGCATGTTAATACCAGAACAGTTATGGATCGGATTCGTCTGGATGCGCCACTCTCCCGTGCAGAAGTCTCTGCGCGGACTGGTCTCAATCGCAGCACCATTTCCAGCATCGTCGGTGATTTAATAGAACGCGGTTATGTTCATGAAACCACCTTGCAAGATCCGAAGATCGGTCGGCCAGGCATGCTTTTGCAGTTCAACCCTGCCGGCGGTTGTGCTGTGGGAATTGAAATTGGGGTCGAGTTTATTTCCATTATCCTGACAAATTTTGTAGCCGACGTGCTCTGGCGACAGCGAATAGATATTGAAGAAGGTGCTACCCAGGCACAAATTATTGAACAAGCCGAAAGCCTGATCACTGAAGCAATATCCATTGGCACAGAACAGAGCTTGCCGTTATTAGGAATTGGCGTTGGAGTACCAGGTCTTGTTGACCAAAATCAAGGGAAATTAGTCTTTGCCCCAAATCTAAAAATTACCAACATGTTACTACGTCCTATGTGGGCTGACCGCTTTAAAACATTGGTCTTTCTTGAAAACGAAGCAAACAGCGCCGCGCTTGGTGAGTTTTTTTTTGGGGCAGCTCATGGCAAAATTGATTTCATTTATATGAGCACCGGCGTTGGTCTAGGCGGCGGAATTATGCTCGGTGGTCAGTTGTTTAAAGGCGGAAATGGTTACGCCGGGGAAATCGGTCATACAACTATATATGCAGGTGGTGAAATCTGCGGCTGTGGCTCACGTGGCTGCTGGGAAACCTACGTCGGCCCTCGCGCAATCGTCCGCCGCATTCGAGATACCATTAAAGCCGGGGCAAAAAGCATTATTCCTGAGTTAGCATGCGGCAAAATGGAAAAAATAACTATGGATATGGTTGTCGAAGCTGCCCGTAGAAATGATATTGTGGCACTCAACGCCCTACACCAAGTGGGTGTGGATCTGGGGGTCGGAATTTCTAACTTGATCAATATTTTCAATCCCGAGCTGGTCATCATGGGTGGCGCGCTTAGTTTGGCCAGCCCCTGGCTCATCCAGACGATACGCGAAGCGCTTCAGGCCCGTGTTCTACCTCCGCTGTTAGACAAAGTAAACGTCATCCCATCCAGCCTGGGATTGGACTCGTGTGTAATGGGCGCAATTGCCCTGGTTCTGGACGATGTAATCCGCGAGCCACTTTCACCCATGTATTCAGCCCATTGAATTAGCTTTACAGACAACCACCATCCAGGAGATCTGTGTATGCAACAGGAAAAAACAGTTTCGCCAACCCCAAGCTCCAATAATACCCGCAGTGGGATTCAACGAGTCCTGGCAACAAAAGAAATGGGCGTTTTCCTTGCCCTGGTTGTGTTGACCATTCTAATGTCGCTATTGAGTCCTTATTTTTTCACCAGTCAGAATATTTTCAATGTATTACGTAGTATTTCCACAATCGGCATTATGTCGATTGGAATGACCATGATCATCTTGACCGGTGGTATTGATCTGAGCGTTGGATCAATGCTTGCAGCTGGCGCAATGTTTACGGCCCGTTTGATGTCATATTACGGAGTGAACCCGTGGGTATCCATGCTGGGCGGTGTAGGTCTGGGTGTCCTGATGGGCATGGCAAACGGACTGGTAATCACAAAGATAAGGATCAACCCGTTCATCACCACACTCGGAATGCTTAGCATTGCACGCGGCATCACCTACTTGCTTGCCACCGGATTACAAGGCTCTGTGGCCAGCAACATACCTATGCGCGATGCGGGTGTGAACTACCTGGGAGGGGGTGTCATTGGCGCAATGCAATTTCCCTTCCCTGTGATCGAAATGACCGTTCTGGTGGTACTCGCCTCCATTTTCCTGCGATTTACTGTACTTGGCCGCCAGATTTACGCAGTTGGAAGCAACGAACAGGCCGCCCGCCTGACAGGTGTGAATGTTGATTTTGTCCGCCTTTTTGTTTACACTTTGACAGGCGCTCTCTGCGCATATGCGGGAATTATGAACGCCGGTTTGCTTTCAACAGCCGCCACCAATCTGGGGGTCGGAAACGAGTTGGACGTCATCGCGGCTGTCATAATTGGAGGTACCAGCTTATCGGGCGGCGAAGGTACGATTTATGGAGCTGTCGTCGGGGCTGCCATTATGGCTTTGGTCAGAAACGCATTTGTTTTGTTACACATACCAATTCACTGGCAGACGGTCACAATCGGCATCGTGATCATACTAGCCGTTGCAACTGATCGTTTACGCAAACGCACAGGCTAACTCATTGCCTGGCCTCCCTTTGCTAAACAGGTCAATCCCGTCCAGTTATTAAGGAGGTGTCACCGAGCAATAAAAAAGAAGTAATTGGCAAGAAGAATGATGAAGTTATCAAATCCGATTAACCAAAACCTAGGAGATTGAAGATGACTAAAAAACGTTTGATCGCCATTTTGTCTACAATAATGGTATTTTCGATGATACTGGCAGCATGCCAACCGGCAGCCCCAGCTCCAACCGAGGCTCCTGCAGCACCTGCTGCTCCTGCTGCGCCTGCTGCTCCTGCAATTACGTTACCTGCATTTGACTCTTCCTGCACCCCCGCTGATGAAGCAACAGTCAAACCAGTTGACAAACAACCCGGCAAACCAATGAAGATCGCAATTCTCGGCCTGGAAAACAGAAGTGCCTACATCTGGGCTACAGTGACCGCAAGCAATGCTGTCTGACGGTTGAAACCTGAAGATATGACTGTCGACTGGATCGTCCCAGGCGAACAACACACTGGTGATGTATTCGGCCCAGCCATCGAAGCCGCCATTGTCCAGAAGTATGACGCCATTGCGACCATTGCGGGCGAAGCTGGTGTGGCACCCTTCATTGATAAGGCAGTTGCTGCGGGCATCCCGGTTGCAACCTTCAATGGTGAGACCGCCACAAAAAATGGCCGTTCCTTCTTCGTTGGTGCTGACCTCTACAAACAAGGTGAAGCAGCTGGTGCAGCCATGGCCAAAGCCGTGGGCGGCAAGGGCAAAGTAGCCATCATCACCGGTTTCCTAGCCGTTGAAGCGCACGAACTCCGCCGGAATGGTTTCATTGACTATCTCAAGAAAAACAATCCTGACGTCACCGTCGTCGGCACTTCCGAAAACCAGGACAAGGGCGATGTCGCCTTTACCCAGGCGAACGACTTCATGAATGCCAATCCTGACCTGGTCGGTATCTATGTTACAGCAGGCGGACCATTTGGCGCTGCAGAAGCTGTCGATAAAGCTGGCAAGGCTGGTAAGGTACAGGTCATATCCTTTGACTTTGTTGACGAAACCATGGCCTATGTTAAGAAGGGCGTCATTTTTGCCACTCTCGGACAGGATCCATTTGCTCAAGGTCATGACCCGGCTATCCGCCTATTCAACATGCTGGTTGGTGGCGTATATCCCGAATGTGGCCGCATGGTCACCAAATCCGATGCTGTCAACAAAGACAACATTGATCAATATTGGAAAGCACCCTAAAAGGTAGTGGGTTTAAGTGGGGCAGCCAGAAACCTGGCTGCCCCACCAAGGTTGTTGATTGAATAAGTATTGCGAACATGTTCACAAACCTTC
This sequence comes from uncultured Anaerolinea sp., assembly GCA_964559195.1. GTDB lineage: Bacteria > Chloroflexota > Anaerolineae > Anaerolineales > Villigracilaceae > UBA5195. Next base: position 9,554 of record CAZLJB010000074.1, read on the forward strand.
TTGAATTAATAACCGGAATTAAATACGAACGGAGTATCTGGGTATGACGAATGATAATGATGGCGAATTTATTCTGGAAGTAAAAAATCTCTCCAAGCGCTTTGGCGGAATTCAAGCACTTCAGAGTGTCAATCTTCAAGTTCGCTACGGTGAAGTTCACGCGCTAGTTGGCGAAAACGGTGCCGGTAAATCAACCCTGATGAATGTACTGGGTGGCATCATCCAATGCGATGAAGGCGAAATAATCTATCAAGGTCGAAAAGATGCTTTTGCAAACCCGGTGCAATCGTTGCATGCTGGTATTGCAATCATTCATCAGGAATTGGCCATGCTTCCGTCTTTGAATGTAATTGACAACATGTTCATTGGCAGAATGAAAACCAAAAATGGTTTCATTTCCTGGAGTGGTCTGGAGAAACAAACCCGCGAATATCTCTCATTAGTGGGTTTGGACATTGACCCACACAGCCTGGTCCGGGATCTCTCGATATCCCAACGCCAACTGGTTGAAATTGCGAAAGCCGTTTCGATGGATGCCAGCCTGATCATCATGGATGAACCGAATTCATCTTTGAGCGAATCTGAAACCGGACTCCTTTTTGAGGTAATCAAACGGCTCCAACAGAAAAACGTATCCATAATCTATGTATCTCATAAAATTAATGAGGTTCTTGAAATCTCAAACCGCATTAGTGTATTGCGTGATGGCCACTATATTGGGACTGTTAACAAGGAAGAGGCGAGTGTTTCGTCTGTCATCGAAATGATGGTCGGCCGCAAAGTTCTGATTCAAAGGGTCGGCAAAGGAAGTCGCACAGACACTCCCCTTTTGCAGGTTGAACATCTTTCCGGTGAGCGTTTTCAAAATATTAGTTTTCAGTTGAATCGTGGAGAAATACTTGGATTTGCTGGACTGGTGGGTGCGGGGCGAAGCGAAACTGCTCGCGCAATTTTTGGCGCCG
>CAZLJB010000075.1:0-10461 GCA_964559195.1 uncultured Anaerolinea sp.
GATCCTGATAGCCTAATTTTCGAATCTGCTGTGGTGACAGCATGCCCGAAAGGTCTTCAACCAGCACCTGCCATTCCAGGTCCGGTTCGGCCGCCAAAGTATCACGCTTCCACTCGCCACCAATTACTCCGGTTTCCACCTTTTTCAATCCGGCCCGGTTAAAAATACCCGCAAGCCTGCGACCCATCTCTGGAACAGCACCCTGCTTGCGCAAAGATTGAACTTGCCAGCTACCCAACTCGGATAGCTCTGTTGGGTAGTCGATCCGGCCTCCATAATCCGGTTCGGCCAGGGCCAGCACAACGCCACCTTTTCGAGTTACCCTGCACATCTCGGCCACGACCTGCTCCGGATTCGTGGTCCATAATAACAAAAAGTGGCAGAAAACCACATCAAATACAGCCTCAGGATATGGCAAAAATAAACCGTTCCCAGCCACAAGCAAGCTATCAGGCGCATTACGGGCAGCCTCTCGGATGGATGGGAGACTGATATCCAGACCGAAAACACCCTGTTTTAATGGAAAATCTACCAGGACAGCGCCTGTGCCGCAACCAACTTCAAGCACTCTGTCGGCAGCTGCCAGGCCAACCTTGCCAAACAAATATGCACGCAGCGACTCAGTCCAACGAGCCTGTTGCAGGTAACGAGCATGCCATTCCATACCACGATTATATATCCGAACTCATGCCGGAAAGTTTGCAAAAAATTATCACAATTTAGAAAGTGCCGCCCAGCCCAAGACAAATTTTCTTTGTTGAGTTGTCTCCGGAGAATTCGGATGACATGCGGATTTCGGGACATTATTCCACCAGGCAGCCAATTGATCCAGCGCCTGCTGGCCTGTGAAACCCTGGTGCACCAAAAAACATCCCACGGTTGTACCCGTCCGACCAATACCACCATAACAATGCACATATACATTTCGTTCGTGTGACAAAGCCAGGTCAATTGAAGCCAGAATTTCATTCATTTGTGCATTACTGGGTAAGCCAAAATCTTCGATCGGAAAACGCAAACATTCCACCGACCTTCCATAGCTGCGCGCCCGCTCCTGCAAGAGATCAGCATAGTCTTCAATCTCATTCTGTCCTGTCAGGTTTATCAGAGTTTCAATACCGGCCTCCAGCAAGGCATCCAGACGCCGGACGGTAGCGACTGGCGAAAATGACACGCCTGGAGTTTCACCGGCAAGCAAACGCCCCGGAATCACCCAATATGATTCCGGGATCGGACGCAATGGGAACGAGTCTGCGGCTGCCTTGCCATCGATTGTCATTTTTTTAAATATTTACAAAACAGACGGGGATTGGGGGTAGCCAGGAAATTTACGTGTAAATTCGTAAAGGTCAATCATCTGATCGATTATTTGACTTTCTCTTGCATTAACACTCAAAAACTCAAAACCGATATTGAAAAAAGCAGGATCAATATCCGGTCGGCACCAGGCCACGCTCGCTTGCATATCAAGATGCTCTGCAGAAAACAACTGCGGATCTGGTAAATCAAAACGCAGATCAAATATTTCACTTTCTGCAATGGGATCGTCGCTGATAATCATGATTCCCTTTTGACTGAGATCAGCAAGATACCCCAATACACGCCCGGAACCCCGGTCAAAAACTCGCGAATAAATTGCCAGGTATTTTCGTTCAATTCTTCTACGCTCTAGCATGTCTGCCTCCTGTTTCTTATAGTTTATCCAAAATTGGCTCAAAATTCAACCTGTTTAAAATATTGAAGGTCTTTCAAAAAAATATTCAAGGAGATATTAGAACGAGTTTGCTTTCATCTCAAGACCAAACCAGGCTCCCGCTCGATAGCGTTCTTCCTTTTGCCCAAATATATCCAATACTGCCGCAGCAGCCCTGTCCAGCAAACTGATATATCTCTTAACATCAACCGTCCTGACATCCAACCTGCCAGCGCCATAAGCCCATACACCTGGCCTGCCAAGCGTATACACAAACCGGACAGTTTGCCCCGGGGAAAAGACAAGCCCGTGTTCAATTAATAACCTGGCTGCCCGGGCAGCCGGAGGTGGACTCTTATACGCTTCAACTTCCCGGCTGAGTCTCTGAACAATCAACAATTCATCCAGACTCACACGCCCTGACCGCAAATCAGACCTGGCTTGGTCAATAATTTTCCAGGCCGTTGGGATAAGCGCTCGGGCCTGTTCAAGGCTTGTCGCCTGGGCCAAACATTGTAAAACAGCCAGCTGAATACGCGCCACCCAAAGCGGAGTATCATGGCGGCGAAGCTCAATTCCGCGATACTTGATTTCGCCATCCTGAAATACACCAAAATAGCGATTGGGCACCGGAATTCGCACATCACTTCTGGATGGTAAGAATGCCACCCAGCGATAAACCCCATCCAACGCAATTGAAATGCCAGTCTGCAAAGCAATTGCATCCAGCAGCGGAATAAAATCAGCGGCTTTATTACACCCAGGTTTTTGGACAAACAAACAATCAACATACATATGCAAAACGGTAAAACCCAGCTCTTCGGCAGTTTCCTTGGCTTGCAAAAGCAGTTCGCGGCTGATACAAGTCACGGCCTCATGCGATTCGATCTTCCCAAAACGAGCATTTTTATAACCCAGGTAACCAAAGCAAACCACCAACAACCACTTAAGTGCCGCGGCACGTGCCTTGAGCTGCTTCGCTCGACAATCCCGCGGGTGTAATTCCATCAGCATGCGCTTGAGCGCCAGGCGTTTTTCCAATAGCGGGCGCAGCGTTAAAGGCACAAGACCATCCGGTACCAGGGGAAATTCAGCCGGTTGAGCAGTTTTGCGGGCGTGGTTACACGCAATTATCAGATCGCGATCGTCCGGTCTGCCTACCTCCGGAGAAATATTAAAATTAACCATGATGGATGGGTACATTGATGCAAAGTCAATTTGTGCCACATCAGGATGAAGACCAACCAGTGGCTGGTAAATCATTCCGCCTTTATCGGCACGGATCAGTTCTTCCAACGTTTTCGGCGCTTCTGCCTGTTGTTTTACCATCGGAACCAGGATGCCCCTTCGCAAAGCAGTCAACATTTGCATGGCAGTAATCCCCGCGCCAGGCGATTTGCGCGCCATCTCCTGCACCCCCAAACCAGTCACCCTGGCCTGTTCCAAAACGCCGTCCAGACCGTATTCGTTAAAAAGCATGGCATTACGCCGGTCGATATGCCAGCGCCCAAAAAGATGCGTTTGCGCACCACGGTAAACGACCTGCCCATAAGCAAAATAACTGGCAGACTTGCGCGTCATCACCTTACAGGCCGGGTCACGATTGGGGTTGAAAGTCAATCTGGGAAACAGCCAGGTATCTCCAAAATTTGTCAGGATCAAATCAGGGTCCACCTGGCGTACAAGCGTACTCAGGGCAATTTCAAAGGCCCGCTGCGGCTCGAGGCTGAGACGATAATCTGCGCGCCCATGCCGCACCAGCAGCTCCCGCGGCGGGGAAACCGATGGATCGACATCCGGACTCAGCTCCAGGATACAAAGCGGAATAGGTACAGGTTCGAGATCCCAGGGTGTGTCCAGGGCAGAAAAACTTGAAACTCGGTTCCCAAGACACTCCATCCGGCAGCGTCCTAAAAGCCCGCAGCCCATGCGCGCCGCAAACCGCAAGGATAGGGGCACATCCGCATCATACATATCCAAATCAGGAAATTGCGCGACGAATTCAGCAAAGATGGCCGGTAACTCTATCGGACGGGACACTGTCACGGCCAACAGATCGCGCTGACCTGTAAAAAGATCCCGGCGGGTTTCACGCGCCAGACTAACTTGTTTCTTTTTGAAAAAAAGCCAGGCCTCGCGCAGCCGCACAGACCGCCCGGCCGCATAAAACGTGACCGGGAAAAGCATGCGAAATGACAACCGCAAACCATTGTCACACAACAACCAGAGCACAATCCCGGTCTCATCCGGATAAATATCAATCAACCAACCACTATGGTTATCCATCTCTTATCCTGCTTTTAATCTCATCGACCTCCTGACGCAGTACGGCAAGATCTTTGGCTTGTTCAAGCAAGATAGCCAAAAGGGCAGCCTCAAAAGGCAGAAGCGCGTCTGTCTCACTGATTGCTGCACTATGCCGGCGCGCCGCAGCAAACAGGCCATCCAGTATATACTGGTCACTTTTGCGCAAAACCCGACGAAAGCGCGCCAGGGCTGCTTCAGTTTCAACGAGCTGTTGGGTAATGGTTGGAAGAGTGCGCCCCATGGTCAGTACAGGGGAAATAAATTGGGTTGGCAAAACTGCTGGACGGGCTCGACCTGTTCCAATACCTTCTGGGCCCGGGCATAAACTTGCTCAATCATAAAAGCGCGCTCATTCGTCACCGACGGCCTGATGGTCACCAGAACCGGCGCAAATTGAACCAGGCGTTCCACCTGCAGCAAACAGGCTGCCAGCAGACGACCAGCCTCACGCTCGGCAACTTGCTCATCATAGAAAGATGCAAGTAGATCAAGCACCAGAAATGGCTGCCGCAACGAGGGGGTGTCTTCCAGCAAAGCCAACATCTGATAACAGGTAAAGGCGCGCCGGATGGACATGCGTCTGGCAGCAGAACTGATATCCGTAGTCTTCTGACGCAGCAAACAAGCCACGCGATAAGGCTGAAAACGATTGCCTCCATCCAATATCGTCAGAGGTCCGCGCAGGGCAAGTTCCGCACTCAACACCGAAACCGATTCTCGAGCGGCATATGGCGCACAAACAATTGTCAAAACACCTGGGTGAAGAAATGAAATGATATCCATGTCCACAGCATAGCCCAACCAAGACTAATAAAAAACCCCCGGACAGGTGAACTCACTGATGAAAAAAGGGCTAGCCTGGCCAGGGGACCCAGGAAAAGGGGTGCGTTCCGCTTATATGCCAAATTTTGCCCGGCTTGAAACTGAAAATCTGGCCTTACATCAGGGTATGAGAGAAACTTTATTTGAAATTTCAGACCCGGGATCGGTAAAACACCAGCCATTTTCCATCTGGAGCATAACCAAAATTGACTGCCAATAAATTTTTCCAGCCAAAAGCCTGAAATCAGCTAATCTGCCCTAAACAAAAGGCTATAAACAAATAAGCAAATGCTTATGGTGTAGCCAGAATAGTTTATAAAAAAGATAAGCATTTTGAGTAGTTGCGCTGTGAATATTTTTGCTATTATAAATTCATGGGAGACCAAACCGTAGTCATGACTACTTCAAACTGATAATCAGTTCTGTTCAAAAGTTGGCCACCAATCATTCAGATTTCAATCAATTAATTCACAGGAGATTACCAATGAAACGCACATTTGTTGTTCTACTGACTGTTTTTACTTTGTTATTCTCAATGCTCCCCACCAGTATTGCATTTGCGGCCAAGGCCGCCCCTACCGTCAAAGTGACAGTTCGCAATCAGACTGGTGGCACTATTTCAATCGGCATGACCAATTCAATCGGCAACCCATATTACTTCACATTCACCAAACATGATACTGCGTCGGTTTCGGTTAAGGGCGGCATGTATACTTACTTCGCATCCACCCCCTGTGGCATTCAAAGTGGCTCCTTCAACCTGACCCGCAGCAAGGTCCTGGTGATTGCCTGCACGGCTGCTGGAACCAAGGATCTGGTTCTCCGACACCTGGTAAATAATTAGATCAACTGTCCATAAGCCCAATCGAGACTTCTTCGGATCTGCCTGATCATCAGATCTGAAAAAGTCGTATGGATTTATGGCGAAAACTTGGTAAGTGGAAGCCAAAACAAAAAGCCAGAAATAATTGCGCAAATACAAAAGACTCCAGATATTGAAAATTTTTTTATCTTTCCTATCGCACAGGCGTAAAAAATGGCGATATCTTCTCGGTATCGGAAAATGGTTACGGGATTTCCTGACGTATGGAAAGATAAACACAGCGTAATAATATTCAACAACATGCAAGGTTGCCCAGAGAAACTGCTGGGATATTTTGATTTAATAAAAACAGCCAGGTATGGTTAACAAAACCTGCCCTGGGTGCGACGATCCATATTCCCCATCCCCCCAAAATCTTCCGAATCCGCAAAGCAACAAACCTAATATTTTAGAGAAACCACTCTCTGGGTTGCAAGACACATCAATTGCAATCAAACATTCATCACCTGAATATTGACAAAATCCAAAATATCGATATAATTCCTATTGCTTAAGTCATATTACACTTGGCACAAAATGTTAGCCAATCTACTGCCCGATCTGGTGGTGAAATAGCAATAATTTACCCCAGGCAGAAAAGTAAGTTTGAATTTTTTTTCACTTTATATCATACTAAGTCAATTTGTTTTATAGTATTACACATGAATCATCTCGGACTTTGAAATTCTACTCATGAAAATCTTTGCAGGTTGAGCAAATATGCAAATCGACAGGTTGTCGGCACGAAATAATCGGAGGTAAACGTGATGGATGTTATTAAAGTAGATCAAGTACTGGATTGCTCGGGCATGCTTTGCCCCCTGCCGGTAATAAAGGTATCCAAGGCCATGAAAATATTGCAGTCTGATCAGGTATTGAAATTGATTGCGACAGACCCTGGCGCACCACCCGATATGGAAGCCTGGAGCAGGCAGACAGGTAACGAATTGTTGCGCTCAACCACTGAAGATGATAAGTTCGTGTTTTTGTTCCGTAAAAAATAAAACATTTACTCAATAAAAAAAGAGGCCAAATATTATGTCAAAATCTAATCCAAACGCCCCCAAGAGACTAGCCTTGATCGCCAGCAAAGGAACGCTGGATTGGGCTTACCCGCCATTCATCCTTGCCAGCGCAGCCGGCGCGATGGGCTGGCAAGTCGGGATATTCTTTACTTTCTATGGTCTGACTTTGCTAAAGCCGCAACTTTCGGCTGAAGTTACGCCCGTCGGGAATCCCGCCATGCCGATGAAGATGCCTTTTGGGTCCGAAAGTTTCCAAAATATCAATTGGCCGATTCCCCAATTGATCATGTCCAATGTACCTGGTTTTAATGCACTTGCAACCACTCTAATGAAGCAGACCTTTGAAAACAAAGGAGTTGCCTCCATTGAAGAATTGCGCCAGGCCTGTCTGGATCTGGATGTGCGCATGATTGGCTGTCAAATGACAATGGATGTCTTTGGCTTCAAACGTGAGCATTTCATCAAGGAATGTGAAATTGGCGGAGCTGCCACCTTCCTTGAATATGCTTCCGAAGCGGATGTTCAACTATTTATTTAGCACAAATTTTAGTAACGACTTTAGCCAGAATGAACAACCGCTAAAGTCGTTACTATTTTTCTTGATTTTTACAAGCTTTGAGGATTGTGTTTATGTGGAAAACCAACGACCCCGAAACAAAGAAAATTCTCTACGTTCAAACGCATGGTGAAAAAGATCCGGAACGCACTGCAACCCCCTTCTTTCTTGCCACGGCCGGCGCGGCGATGGACAACGAGGTCTGCATCTACTTTACCATGAACGGACCGCAGTGTCTGGCAAAGGGTAATGGCAAGACAATCATCATTCCACGCAAAGGTGGGAATGGAAAAGAATTAAAGTATTTTATCGATCAGGCTCTGGACCTCGGCGTGCGCCTGCTGGTATGTCAGCCTTCTCTCGATTTACATGGATATGTTCTGGGTGATTTGATCGAAGGCGTGGAAATGATCGGCGGCGCGGCCTTCAACGACATGGCAGTCCGCGCAGATGCAGTCATCTCTTTTTAGCAAAATTGCGCTGCGGGTTGGACCATCAAACCTGCGGCGGGTAATTTTTCTGGAGGCAAAATGCCAACTACTTTAGAAAACTGGAATCCAGGTAAGGCCGAAAATCGTCACCCCGATGTGCCGTATGAAACCAAGCAACGGCTTTTCCTCGAAACAAAAAACGATCCGCGCTATCACGAATTTCTGTATGGTTGTTACGAATGCGGTATTTGCGTTTCGGCCTGCCCCACAGCTCGTTTCTATGATTACAGCCCGCGCGTGATTGCTCAAGCGATGGCGCGTGAAGATGTGGAACGCATTTATGACATTATTTCCGAAGACATTTGGAATTGTGCGCAGTGCTTCTCCTGCGTGCGCTGCCCAAGACAGAACAACCCGGGCGGTCTGGTGACCCTATTGCGTGAAGTTGCGGTCCGCAGCGGTTTGCAGGAAACAAAAGATGTTCTGCAAGGCTACAGCCGTGTCATTTACAAGGTCATGCTCAAAGGTAATCAGGTTTCACCCGATATGCTCCAACCCGAACTGTTTGCGGATTGGGGGCCGTGGGTCCAGAATTTTTCCGCCAACATGCTCGTCTGGAAAAAGGCAATTCCTGTCGATTCGATCCGCGGCGTGACCGATGCGGCCTGGAAAGTGGATCGCAAGACCCTGCTTGAATTGTATACCATCTGGTTCGAGACAGGCAGCATGGAAATCATCAAGGAAGTTGATGAAGGCCTGCACGATCTCCTGGCCGATATTATGCAAGAAGAGTTGGAAGAAGGATAAGGGATTCTCGCCATGACTGAATTGACAACTGTTGAAGAAATTCTTGAAAGAAAATCACAATCCGTGCGGCGCGGCCCGAACCTGGCTCACACCCACGATATGCACGAAACATTATTAGAGCTGGAAGCCAAAGGCGAGATCATTCTACAACGTGTCCCGGAGCCTTTTGTGGAAGTGACAACAAAGTACGGGCGCATTAAGAAAATCCCGGTTGAGCACACCTGGCATCATAAATCCTGTGGGCAGTGCGGGCACATCCCCGGTTACACAGCCTCCATTTTTTGGCTTCACCGGCAGTTTGGGCTCGATTATCTCGACCCTACCGATCAGACCTCCTGCACTGGCTGGAATTATTATGCTTCCGCCACGTCCAATATGACAGCCCAGGCAGCCGTCATGATCCGCAACTTTGCAACCGCCTACGAGGCTGGCTATTTTCCCCTGATCCACTGTGGCACTTCCTTCGGACATTACAAGGAAGTCCGCGGACAACTGGTACAGAACCAGGCACTGCGCGATGACGTCCGCCGGGTGATGGACAAACTCGGCAAACCACTCGTGATACCGGAAGAAATTGTGCATTATAGCGAGTGGGTTCACATCATGCGCGATCGAATTGCCGGGCGACAGGTGCTGGACCTGAGCTCCATTACCGCCGCAGTCCATCCGGCCTGCCATTACTACAAGGTGGTTGCCGAAGACGCGATCTATGACCCTGATATTTATGGTGGGCAGCGCATGGCAACCGTCACCACCATGCTCAAGGCGCTTGGAATCAATGTCGCAGATTACTCAACCTGGTTTGATTGCTGCGGGTTTGGTTTCCGCCATATTTTGGTGGAGCGCGATTTCACCCGCTCATACGCGGTCCAGCGCAAGATTGAGGTCATGAAGAATGAAGCCAATCCCGACCTGGTAGTCACGCATGATACCGGCTGTGTGACCACCCTCGACAAGAGCCAATTCTCCGGAAAAGCCCATGGGCGCAATGTCGGCATCCCGGTCCTGTCCGATGCGCAGGTCGCTGCACTGGTCATGGGAGCCCACCCCTTCCGCGTGGTGCAACTTCACTGGCATTCCACCGACTGGCGCCCCTTCCTCGATAAACTAAGCGCAGCCGCCGGTATAGGCACCGGATCTTACCCCTGGCAGAGTTACTGGGACGAATTCCAGGGTGATCTGGATGCGATTCGGGCCGGCACGAAATCCGGCCTCACCTGGCAGGATGCGGACAGTCCGGTAGTCTAGTTCCCGAATTGTTCGCATCTGGAAAATTCACGAACCTGACCTTGAAACTGGAGAATAACAAATGACATCTGAAAAAATTATTATTATCGGCGCAGGTCCTGCTGGCTTGGAAGCTGCCCGGTCTGTGGCGGAACTTGGCGGGCAGGCCATTCTGGTTGAGAAGCGTGCACGTCTGGGCGGTACACCCGACAGTGAAGGCTACGCCAAACTGACACATCATTGGCGCGATGCCTCCGAAGCGATGGCTGAAATTGCTTCTGCGGTCACAGGCCATGCGAATGTGGATATCAAATACCAGGCTGAAGTGAAGGGATTCTCTGGCTGCGCCGGTGACTTCACAGTTGAGATCGAAACGAGCGGCAAGGCCGAGTTTCTCGATGTCGGCGCGGTCATTGTTGCGACGGGTTTCCAACATTTCGACCCGGGTCGCGCAACACAATACTATAACTATTATTCTTTTCCAGATGTCATCACGATCACCGACCTTGAAAAGATGTTGAAAGAAAAAAACGTTGTGCGCCCTTCAAACGGCGAAACGCCCAGGAAGATTGCCTTTATCCAATGCGTGGGTTCGCGTGACAGGCAAATTGGCAATGAATATTGTTCAAAAGTTTGTTGCGGTGTGGCGAGCAAGCAGGCTATTGAGCTGCGTGAGCAAATTACCGACTCAAAAGTGTTTATTTTTTACATCGATATGCGCATGTATGGGT
>CAZLJB010000076.1:0-10448 GCA_964559195.1 uncultured Anaerolinea sp.
TCGTTTTGTCGTCCGTGGCAGTCCTGGTCACATCTCACATCAAAGGAAGATTAATTTATAGCTCGTCGTTTTAATCGGGATTGTTTCACGTGGCTGGCGTATTTGTTGCTGGCTTTTTACGGTTATTTTTTGAATATTCTAGGCCCTATTACCCCTTTTATAAAAAGCGAGCTAAAGCTGACCTACACTGTCAGTAGTCTGCACTTTACTGCATTTGCAGTGGGTATTCTATTATTTGGTCTGGCTGGACATCTGGTCATCGAACGTCTGGGCCGCTGGCATTCGCTCTGGCTGGGTGTGATTGGAATGAGCCTGAGCGCAGTGATCCTGATCTTCGGGAAAACCCCCTGGTTGACGATTGAAGCCTGTTTTTTGATGGGTTTGATCGGTTCTCTGATCCTTGCGATCACTCCGGCGGCGATGTCCGAACAACACGGTGATCAGCGTGCCATTGCTATCTCTGAATCGAATGTGATTGCATCTCTTGTTGCCATGGCGGCTCCATTGCTGGTGGGCTGGTCAGCGCGTTTGATAGGGGATTGGCGCCTGGCACTGTCTTGTGTAGCGTTGACACCCCTGATATTTTATCCGGCACTGGGTAAAGGCCTGAAACTGACCAATACACCTGCCCCACAGCCAGGCCAGGTTGTGAAGCATGGCTTGCCAGTTTTGTTCTGGTTTTATTGGGTGGCGCTTGTCCTGGCAGTTTCGGTTGAATTTTGCATGATTTCATGGAGCGCGGATTTCCTCGAAACTGTGTTAAAAATGCAGAAAACCGACGCTTCACAGGCTGTCAGCCTGTTTTTTGCAGCCATGATCATCGGCCGTTTTTCAACCAGTCTTCTGGTGCAGAGATTTGCAGCGCAAAAATTAGTAATTGCTTCTATTATCCTGGCCAGTTTTGGATTTCTTGTATTTTGGAAGACTGGTTTCGTAGCCGGGGGATTGGCTGGACTGTTCCTGACTGGTCTGGGTGTGGCTGGTCTTTACCCGATCTTACTTTCGCTTGGTATGGGCGTGGCTGAAGGAAATACAGTCGAGGCCAGTGCGCGGGCAACCCTGGCCTCTGGCACCGCCATCCTGACCTTGCCATTGGTATTGGGCAGACTGGCCGATTCAGTCGGCATTGAAATGGCTTATGGAGTGGTTGTCTTTTTACTGGTGGGCGTTTTTCTTATCACCCTGGTCGCAGGTAAAAACCATCCCGTGATCACTCTTCCGGTGTGACCACGGGATGGTTTTTACCGCCGGGACCAACTTTAATCGGTGGCTTTCCCTGGTTTGGGAGTTTTCACGGGGGATCTTCCCGTGAAAACTCCCAAAAATACCCATTTCCTTTTCTATTAAGGATTTTTTCAAACCTGGAAAAATATCTTGTGAGTAGTTCCATTGTCAAAATGGAACTAAAAAACTAAACTGGCATTTCGGGTGTATAAGGGTTGAAGGGTGTTTGGGAATCCTTGCGGAATTCGCTGCGGGTTAAAATAATAACCGCGATCAGGATCAGGCCTCCACCCAGCAGGGTGATTGGTTTCAGGCTTTCTTGAAAAAGCAGCGCTGCCAGGATAACTGTCACGACCGGTTCCAGGGTGGAGAGCATGGATGCATTGATTGGCCCAATTCGCTGCAGCCCGGCCAAAAAGGTGATGACCGGAATGACCGTAGCCACGATCACAATCCCAACAATAACCCACCAACCAGCCAGCGTGGTTGGGAAATGCGACCCATGCGTGGCAGTCAGCACACCATAAACCAACCCGGCTGAGGCAAAAATAACGGTCGATGATTGGACAGCAGAGACCTTTTGCATGACATGGGTGCCGACAATTATGTAAAACGAATAGATCAATGCGGCAGAAAGTGCTAGCAAAATGCCCGGTAATTGGCCACCCTCAGGGCTGACGGTCAGCGCTGTCCCGGTCAGGGCTAAACCCAGCGCCAGGGCTTTGACGCGGGTAATTTTTTCGTGGTACACCAGGCTTGAGAGCAGGGCCACAAAAACCGGATAAAGATAAAGCAGCAAGGCGACCAATCCGGCTGAAGCATACCGGATAGCCGTCAAATAAGAAAATGACTGGCCGACATAACCAATCGCGCCCATGCCTATTAATTGGAACAGTGTTTTTCCGCGCGGGAAGCCTTCACGTCGAAAAATCAACAAGGCACCGATCAGGATGGCCGAAACACCAAACCGCAGAAAAAGCAGGGTATATGTGTCGATCCCGTTAATATCAGCATAGCGGCCGAAAATGGCCAGGGTACCAAAAGATGCGGCAGAGATGGCGATCAGGGTCATGCCAATCAAACGATTCATGCTGACTTGGTTCCATTCTTTATCGTATGGGGTTATTGGTGGTTTCTGGAGCTGGAAAAATTAATAAATATAGCCCTGGATTTATTAATAAAATGGCCGGCCTGCGGCGGGGATTATAGTTTATTCAGTCTCTTTTGGGTTGAGCGAGACGGGGTTTGTTTTCCGGCGGACACGCAGTATGGCGATTTTGGTGGAATGATTGAAAGGGGCGGGATTAACCGGCGGGTTGGTTGCGCGGGTTTGCGCATAGCCAGTAAAGTCAGGTGAGATCTGGATCAATTCTTCAATTACCAGGTAGCCATCCGAGCAGAGCGTCTCGAGCGAAGCCATATACTCCTGTCCACTGACGAACAGTGCGTTGTTTATTGCAACCAGCCAGCCGCCATCATTGATTAATGGCCGGATTTTATTAATCAGTCGGGTGCTGCCTGTTTCCAGATCAACGCGACCGCTGGATGTGGTCGCAAAAAATGGTGGATCCAGGAAAACACAATCAAATGTCTGCCCGGTTTTTTTGAGTTGGGCGACGGCGGGGAAAAAATCCTGCGCTAAAAGGTCTCCCTGGTTGAACGTTATCTGGTTAAGAGCACAGGATTCCCTGGCGAAATTTAGAAAAGCCGGGTTGCGATCTAATTGAACCACGCGCCGGGCTCCACCTGCCAGGGCTGCTACTCCCAGACTACCGGTGTAAGCAAAGGAATTTAATACAGATTTGCCCGCCAGGTTCAATTTGGCCCAGCTGCGTATATTGCGTGTATCAAGATAGAAGCTGGCGTCACGATTCATTGTGAGTTCGATGGCATACCAGGTTCCATTTTCGTATATTTTCTGATCCGGGTGGGTGCCGTGCAGCACATATCCGTTCTTCTGTGTGTTTGTTTTTCCAAAACGATTTTTAACGATTATGGATTGCACCCAGGGGAGTTTTATTTGGATCCAGGCCAGGGCGACATCAGTTGGATCATCTGTTGACGCGGATGCATAGTTGTGAATCAGGGCAGTCCGAGCGTAAATGTCAATACATAAAACCGGACAACCTTCCAGAAAGCCATTGAACATACGGAAGGCGGTCGAATGACCTTCTTCAAGGAAGGCTTCCCGGGCGGAGAGTGCCAGATTGAGCAGATCGACGATCGAGCTCATCTAATTTATTTCAGCTTTTCGATGGTTCGTTTCCAAAAGAGGGGGGCAGTCATAAGCAGTAAGACACCAACAATCGTCCCTCCGATCAATACGGCGCGTGGCGCACCCGAAATGCCACCCAGCATTTCAGCCACACTGCCTATACCTAGTGCCCCAAGCGAAGGCAGGCCAATCAAGGTGATGGAATACAGGCTCATGACCCTGCCGCGCAGTTCATTGGGAACCATCATCTGAATGAAGGTTGAGATGATGGTTCCGAAAACTGTCACTGCGATGCCACCGATAAATAACAACAGGACACCTGGCCAAAAATAAGGACTGATGGCAAACAGGATGACGGTCAGGCTGAAGATCAGCCCACTTGAGATCAGGATTGCACCTTGATTTTTAACATTCCGAATGGATGCCAGTCCAAAAGCTCCGACCAGCGCTCCGCCGCCGGAAGCCGAAAGTAAAATGCCATAACCAGCCGGCCCACCCTTCCAGATGTCGCGTGCGAAAATAGGGAGTAGATTCTGGTAAGAACGACCAAAAATGGCGGCCAGGGCTGATAATCCCAATAACGCCAGAATGAGACGGTTTTTCCAGGCATAAGTTAACCCGGCCAGCATTGATTTTGCCAGCGAAACATGCGGGGTTGTACTGACACGGGCAGGAATTTTGCTCATGGAGGCCAGGGCAAAAATCACGGATAAATAGCTCAGAGCATTGAGAAAGAAAAGGGAGCCTGCTCCGAGTGGAGCCAGCAGCATCCCTGCAATGGCTGGGCCAACCAGTGCGGCACCGGTGTATGTGGCAGAGTTGAGCGAGATGGCATTCATCAGGTCGCGTTGTGGTACCAGTTCAGGGATCAATGCCTGCCGGGCAGGATTGTCAAAGGCCAGCAAGGCTGAGCTGAAGAAGGAGGCAATCAGGATGTAGGAAATGTGCACGGTACCGGTCCAGGTCAGGATGGCCAGGATAAGTGCGGTTAACATGGCTCCGGTCTGGGTAACGTATAGTAATTTGATGCGATCAATCCGATCTACGACAGCGCCGCCAACCAGCGGCAGAATGATCATGGGTAGCGCAAAGCTTAATCCCAACAGCCCCAACCAGAAAGGAGAATTGGTTAATTGTAAAACCAACCAACCCTGGGCAACATTTTGCATCCAGGTGCCAGTATTTGAAACGATCAAGCCGGCCCAAAGCAGTTTAAAGTTTCGGTGTTGCAAAGATGCAAAACGTGGGGCAGATGTTGGTGGTACAGTCGTCATAAATGCTCCTGGGTGCAAGCGGAATTTCTTTAATATACACCCTCTTCAATTCAATTGGAGAAAAAAACCGCCTTTTCAGGCGGTTGGACGAGATGTTTCCAGCTTGTTGATCAATGTGGTTCGATCCGGTTCTGTCAGGAATGATCCATCCGGAAAAACGATGGTGGGAACGCTCTGAAATCCCCGGTTTTTCTGCCTGACAAAGTCGGCAGCTTTTTCATCCTTTTCAATGTCAATATCCAGATAAGGAATATTATTTTCCACCAGAACCTGGCGGGCGCGACGGCAATCTCCGCACCACGAAACGCCATATAGTACGATTTGAGAGGGGCTAATAGTGTACAGATCAGTCATTTCAGGCAACTCCGAGTTGGCGGCTTAATGCGTCGTCACTGGGTTCAATCAGGATGGTTCCATCTGGAAATACCAGGGTTGGAGTGCGTACCCGGCGGGTAAGTTTTTCGATGAAGATATAAGCCTCGTGGTCCTTGCCAATATCGATATCCAAATAATCGATCTTTTGGCTGTCGAGTAACGCTTTTGATCGTTTGCAATCCGGACACCAGGATGCGCAGTAGTTGACGATGCGGGATGGCTTTGGATTGCAAACATCAGGATTTTGCATTTCTTTATAATCTCCTTCAGAAATTATACCCGAAGACCGTTCAGGCATTCTTTAATTCTTCCGAAAGAGGCGGCCAATCTGGTAATTCTTCGGCTTGCTCATCCCAATTTTCCTTTCCACTCCAGGATTCAATCTGGATGGCGTAAACAGTTGTGCGTGCCAGTTCTTGCTCGGTGATGGGACGATACTCCTTGCCGGGCGTCAGGTGTGGAAAGTATTTTTTTAGCAGGTTGTATAACAGCTCAGTTTTTTCTTCATCTGTTTCCACTACTTCCACGTTTCCGAAAACCATCACTGAGCGATATTGAATACCGAATTCAAGCGCTGTGTTGGCAGCCAAAAATCGCCCATATTCACTGGCTTCCAGGCAAACTTTTGGATTTTGTTTTAGATTGGTGCGCGTGCGTCCGGCGATGTTTGAGTGAAAGATAATCCGGTGCTTCGCTTCGTCATACCAGAAGTTGGTCGGTGTGACAAATGGCTGGTCAGCATCGCTATGGGCGATATGCCCGATTTCAGCCTTATGCAGAAACTCTTTGATGAAGGCTTCGTCACGCGTATGGCTCGGGATGCGTTGGAACTGGGTTGGGTTGGTGGTCTGATAATTTCGGGGCATGCTGATCGATTTCTCCTTGGTTTGTTAATGATATCAGGCTTTGCCACTCAGTTTACGCCATTGGGCTTCCGAGTCCGGAATTTCGCGAGCGGCATTGCGTAGGATTTGAAAACTGCTTTCAATCAACATATCGAGCTGATAAGTTGGCATGGGCATTCCCGAATCCAGTGCGTCCAGGGCTTTGATCAATGAGCCTCGCAGGCCGCTGGCGCGCCGCGCCCAGATTGAATCAACTGACAGGCGTTCCAGGCGCAAGGTTAGCATGCGCAGTAGTTCAATGCGCGCATTTAATTCAGCCACTGCGTTCATTGGCAGCTCGCCGTGATGGTGCTGCTGCTTGCCTTGCCAGCCTCGCTGTAAGCTTCCACATAATATCCCAGGCTTAGCCCGCTCGCGACAAAGGTCACATCGGTATAGCTGGTGGTGTCCGCCGCCAGGTTGGCCACTTCCTGCCCATCCCGGTAAATCTTGAAGCCGGTTTCATTGTTGGAGCGATCGGACCAGACCAGGTTCATGGTCAGGGTGCTGCCTCCGGCAGCATAGACACAATTGTAATTATATTTCGACCAGCCGGGCGCTGTGGGTGGGTTGGCGGTTGGTGCAGGTGGAGCGGTCATGGTCGGCAGAGTCCAATAACTACCGGATGGGCTGGCCAGTTCATTGGCTACCCAGCAGGCCGTACTGTCCTTGGGACTTTTTACGATCCAATAATTGCCTTGGGTTCCCAGGGCTTGCACCTGTTGACCGGTTTTGAGCACGATGACCACCTTGAAGTTTGTTCCGGGTCCTTCCCGGCAGTTGGAATTTACATTGAAGGTCAGCATGGGGACCTGATAGGTCGGGGTGATGGTGCCGGTCGGCGTAGGGGTGACTGCCAGGCTGGGGGTGGCACTTGGCATGGGAGAATTTGCTATCTGCTGGTTTAGTAGGGTGGGTGTACTGTCAGGCGTGTTGCCAGCCGGTATTTTTGTACGCAAGGCCTCAAGCGTCATGGCTACCAACGTGCCTGCCACGGCCTGATCAATGCCAGGGGACGAAGTTGGGCGCGCCGGTAAATTGCAGGCGCTCAGCATGCTCACCAGGATAAACACAACCAGGGATTTCTGTCTTTTTTTCATTATTCAACCTTATTATTTTGAAAAGGGATTTCAATAATTGTTTCCTGGGAGACGATATGTTCTACAAGTAAACTGCATGAACCACTCTTAAATAGAATTAGAGCTATTTTCCCATTTATTTTGGCATTCCCGGAGATTTTTTGCTGGTTGCCATGCAGAATAATATTAATCTGGCGTTTTTCCACCTGGCCTTCAAAATGGCCGCTGGCTGCTGAAATTCGGATCACCAGGTTGGCATTGGTTTCCAGAGCCTGTATTTCAGTATGAGAAAATTCGCCCTGTTGGTATGCAGTTGAATAGCCATCATCATCGAAAAATTGGCCGGATGCATTGAAGGGTGCCCATAGATGGAATTCCAGTCTGTCAAATACATGCTCGTCCGGGATATTTTGAAGGGTCGGACCCATCAGCAAAATCGCTCCGCTGTGTGCCAGGATTGGCAGGCAGTCCGCTGGAGCGGCATACTCAATCACGGCCGGTCCCTGCCAGTGCTGAAATGACCAAAAGTCATACCATTCCCCGGCCGGCAGTCTAATTTTCCGGTGGTTGGCCCCAGATTCAATCACAGGGCAGATCATCAGGGCGCTGCCTAACATGATTTGATCATCCACGCTGCCCAACCCTGGTTCTTGAAATTCCAGCATCAGGGGCCGCATTATTGGCAGACCGGATAAATGACTTTCATGCGCCAGGCTATTGTAATACGGCAGCAGTCGCAAGCGTAGGTGCGAGTATTTGCGGAAATTTGCTTCCACCTGGGAATTGTGAGACCAGGGGAAACGTGAGGCATCAATTTTGACGGGTCGTACGAAGTAACGTGCAACCGGGCTGAAGAGCGCCCATTGAGCATAGCGCATGTGAATTTCCGGGGTTGTTTCGCCGGATAATCCGAAAACATCGGCCGTCCAATAGGAAAATCCGCCCATGGCAAGGTTTAGCCCGGCCCGCAGGCTGCGTCGGATACCTTCAAAATTGGCTTCCTGATCGCCCAAGAAAAGCGCGGGGTAGCGTTGAGAGCCAATCCAGCCGCTGCGTGCGTAAATCAGGCTGCTCGGTTCTTTTTGTCTGGCCGTGTTACCCGGCGGAATTATGCGGTTTGGGTCGTGGTTAAATGTCGCTCGTCCATAATAAAAAGTATAGATATTATGATATTCGCGTCCGTCCATGCCATTGAAGGATTGTGCGTCGTCTGGCAGGTCTTCACCATCGTCGTTTTTAATGAAATCTGCTCCGATTTCCAAAAGTGGGGCGAGTTTTTTTCGCCACCAGTCCACGGCAGCCGGGTTTGTAAAGTCCAGCATCCCGCCGGTTCCAAACCACCAGCGCACTTTTTCATGGGCTAAAAACCCTTTCGCGCGTGCTTCCGCAAATTCATCCAGTGCGCGTTCATCATCTGCTTCCAATCCGGGTGTGACGTTCTGTCCAAAGCGATTTAAAAGCCATTTTTGGATGGGCCGGTTGTGGGTGTTGAGATAGGAAGTCAGGATCAACCCCAGGCGAACCCCTTCTGATTTGAGCCCAGCTGCCAGGCCTTGCGGGTCTGGAATAAGTGTTTTTCGCCATTGGAAGTTGTGGAAGCGTTCTTCCCAGTGATAATCCAGGATGACGGCATCCAGGGGGATGTCTTTTGTGCGATGCTGTCGAACAAAAGATAGCACGTTTTCCTGATGTTCCTGCGGGTAGGATGTGACCCACAGTCCAAAAGCCCAGCGAGGCAGCAGGGGTGGTCGACCGGTCAACGCGGTATAGGAGCGCAGTATTTCTTTGAAGGATGGACCGTAAATGAGGACATAATCAGCGTTTGGGCCATCTGCTTCAATCACCATCCTGCCTGATTTAATAATCCAACGCGAGCGGAAGGTGTTTAATAGCAGAAAACCGTAACCCTGGCTCGAAATGAAAAAAGGCAGGCCTGAGTAGGTCAAATGATTCTGCTCGCCGAAGAGCGCGTTGCGGTTATCCAGGCTGATCCGGCCGGTTTTGCGTTCGAAATGATTAAACCATTCCCCCCAACCATAAAATGATTCGTCTTTGGCAACCTGCAGGGTCAGTCGAATCCCCTCCTTCACCTCGTGATGCCCGGCATAGAAGGCGGTTTGCGGAATATCAAAATAAAAATAAGGGCGTTTCTTTCGTATGCCAAGCACAGGTCCAGCGTTTTCTCGGAAAAATAATTGGCCCTGGTTGTTTTTTGCCGATCCGAGGCCATTTTCCACTTCAAAAGAAATCGGGTTGCCGTGCTTTTCAGATTCCGGGATGGATAATAAAACGTCATCCTGCCAGGGGCGGCTTGCAGGATGACCCCGGGTCGGGTCAAAATGCGTGACCCGTACGATGTTTGGAGCTAGAAAACGCAGCAACGGTGAAGCTTCCATATCCTTAATTATACAACCGCATGACCGGTACGGTTACGATTCGACGATTGTTTTCAGACGTTGGTGGGTCTGTCATTCATGAAAATCAAAATAAGTTACAATTTGATTTCTCTATTTTGAATTCTTCAGGAAAACCCGGCATGGGATTATCCAACCTTTTACAGCACTGGAAAACCGACCCAAAAACCAACCCAAACATATCCACCTGGCGGGTGCTGCCTGCGCGCCCGTCCGTGCTGGTTGATTTTCCGGCTGATTTGCCAAAAAATATTGTCTCAGCCCTCAACTCGCGCGGGATCCATTCGCTGTATAGTCACCAGGCCGCCGCCTGGGAGCATTCACGCAGCGGCGAAAATGTTGTCCTGGCAACCAGTACTGCCAGTGGCAAAACCCTGGCTTATAACCTGCCAGTTTTGGCGGCAATCATGGATCAGCCAGATGCCCGGGCTTTGTATCTTTTTCCGACCAAGGCATTAACCCAGGATCAACATGCCGGTATGGCTGGTTTTTTCGCAGGGATTCCTGGTTTTGATTTAAAGTCAGCCATTTATGATGGCGATACTCCCCAGGCTCAGCGATCTCTCATTCGAAAAAAGGCCAATATTATCTTTTCCAATCCGGATATGGTCCATACCGGCATCCTGCCGCACCATACCAACTGGGCCGAATTTTTCCGTAATCTGCGCTTTGTGGTCATCGATGAAATGCACACCTACCGGGGTGTATTTGGTTCGCATGTTTCCAATGTAATCCGACGGTTAAAACGGATTGCCAGGTTTTATGGTGCCAGCCCGCAGTTTATTCTAACTTCTGCAACTATCGCCAACCCGGCAGAATTGGCAGGAAAATTAATTGAGGCGGGGGTTGTCCTGGTGGATCAGGATGGCTCAGCACGCGGCGAACGCCATTTTTTGATTTACAACCCACCTGTGATTGATGAAGCGCTTGGCTTGCGCAAGAGTGCGGTCCAGGAAAGTGTGCGTCTCTCACAGGATTTGTTG
>CAZLJB010000077.1:0-10426 GCA_964559195.1 uncultured Anaerolinea sp.
TTCAGAATCGGGTACTTGTTTAATGCAGACAACGATTTTCACTGCGCTCCTCCTTGGCCTGATGCCTGGTTTTCCCTGGCATGTCTTTTTGCTATTACGCAAATTAATGTAGGTATTATACCAAACCTACCGAACGGTAGGTAGGTTTGGCGATGGCAGTTATTCGTATTTCGAAACGAATAACACCCCAAATCCCCATCTGTAACACCAACCAGGTCTTGCGTAAATCATCACTTTCACCTAAGATTATAGTATGAATTCTAATGAACCAAACTATCGTTCTGCTTTAAGTGATTTCAATTCGCTGCGTTTGCAGGCTTCGATGCAGGAAGTGTTGGCACGCCTGACTGGAAAATCCAACGAATTGCTCTCCTATGATGAAGTTGCTCAAAAATTAAAGCTCAATGTTCGGACTGAGCGCGGTGTTTTTGATATTCCATTGTATGCCATCGTTGGCAGCGTGGGCAGGTACAACGATTTTAATCGCAGCTTCTTGCCTTTGATGAGCAATGCTCAGGAACGCGAGCGTTGGGCACGGGTTAAAGCCGCTATCGATGATCTGGGCGGGGTTGGCTGGCCTCCAATTGAAGTGTACAAGGTTGGCGATGTTTATTTCGTGATGGATGGCAACCATCGCGTTTCTGTGGCGCGCCAGGAGGGTTTTACCCATATCCAGGCGCATGTGATTGAAGTTAAAACTGATATTCCGCTCAGCCCTGAGATGCTACGCGAGCCGGATGGCTTGATTGTCAAGGCCGAATACGCCGATTTTTTGGAGACGACCGGCATTAAATCATTGCGTCCGAATGCGGATCTCAGCTTGAGTGTGCCGGGTCAGTACAAGCGCCTGCTGGATCATATCGAAGTCCATCGATATTTCATGGGGTTGGATCTGCAGCGGGATATATCAACCTCCGAAGCGATCTCACATTGGTATGACAATGTCTACCTGTCGATTGTAGAACCGCTGTTGGAGCGCGGGCTGCTGCGTTGGTTCCCGGGACGTACCGAAACAGATCTATACCTGTGGATATCGGAGCACCGGGCTGTGTTGGAGAGTGAATTGGGCTGGTCGGTACGTCCGGAAGCGGCCATGCTTGATCTGGCTGTTCAGGAAAATCCCAGGGCGGAAAGCGGTGTCTCCGAACCGGGGCAGTGGAGTCTCGATAAACTGGTCGATCGTTATACTGAAAGGCTGTTCAGAGATGTACTTGTTCCATTGAGCGGCGAACCCGAAAGCTGGCTGGCGTTTGAACAGGCGGTCATAATCGCCCGAAATGAGTCGGCTGTTTTGCATGGCATACATATTATCACGCCAAAATCTGCTCAAGATCCAGAACAAACGCTTCAAATCCAGGCCAGTTTCAGCCAGCGTTGTGACGAAGCCGGTGTGCAGGGTAGCCTGGTCGTCGAAAAAGGGGAAGTGCCAGATCAGATTTGCCACCGGGCCTTGCTGGCCGATCTGGTGGTGCTGAACAGCGCCCACCCACCCGCACCCGGCCTTTCAGGCCTGGGATCGGGGTTGCGTTCCATTATCAGGCGTTCAGCTCGCCCAATTCTGACAGTTCCAGGTCAGACCAGCGCCATGGATCGGGCCCTGGTGGCGTTTGACGGCAGCACCAAGTCAAAGGAGGCGGTCTTTGTGGCGGCCTACCTGGCAGAACGCTGGAATACCACCCTGACGGTTTTGACCCTCTCGGATGATTCTGGCAGCAGCTTGCAAGCCTATGCGCGCGATTACCTGGCAATGCATGAGATCAAAGCAGATTATATCCTGACAAGCGGTACACACGAAACTTTTTTGGGGATTATCAAGGAATGTGACATCAACCTGATATTGATGGGGGGCTACAGCGGGAGTGCCTGGCAGGAATTTATCATTGGCAGTGCTGTGAACTTCCTGCTGCGCAATGCCGTTTGTCCGCTGTTGATTTGCCGGTGAGTGTTGGGAACCCTGGTTTCTTGTCCCTGGCAGGCGGTGACCCGGAAAAGTAAATATCTCAAACAAACAGAACCAGGACTGGGGAGATCCCCGGGCCCGGTTCTGTAAAAAAGCAAGCTAACAACTAAGGGCGCTTGCTAAATCATGAAATTGATGCGATTGGGGGTCACCAGCAACATGGGCACCAGTACAGGCGGCATCTGAGGTAGGAATGGGTTGGTAATTTCTGAATTGTAAATAGATAACCAACCGTTATAGACCAATTCCAGGCTGTTTACCAGCGGAGCAGAGCTTGAAACCCGGACATGGCCCTTTACGATAAAGGTGCCCATCAAGAGGGATATAGCCACCATGGAACGGTTTTTTTCGCTTTCGTCGTAATCCAATGCTTCTGTCAGCGGAGGTGCCAGGTGAAAGCCAATTATACTGGCGGTGGGTACGAATATTTCTGCGTACGAAAGTGCCTTGGGAGGACTGCCACCAAAAAGCAGGATGCCGGGTTTGAGGATGTGGATCAGGTTTGGAACACCCTGGGTGCGCGGCCAGACGCCGACCCGTGCACTTTCCTTGGTGACCACTTCACCGCGCACCAGTGAATTGAGACTATAGATCATAACCATGGTTGCTTTTTCGTCAGGCGCCAGATTTTCCATGAGAAACACTCCCGAAGCTGATTGTCATTCTAAAATAAGTAGAATTATATTGATTATACAACAACCCTTCCCCCGCTTATCATCCGCGTTTATACTACTGTTGTGACGAAAACCAAACGCTGGCTAATCCCCCAGGTTCTGTCTGCCAAGGCCCAGACTGATCTTCAGGCCTTCCCGCCCATTCTGCGGCAGTTGCTGTACAATCGCGGCTATGCAGATGATGCCTCTGCGCGCGCTTTTTTGCGGGCGGAACCCAGGGGAAATACATCTCCTTTTCAGATGATTGGCATGCAAGCAGCGGTTGGGCGGCTGCTGGATGCGCTTGACCACCAGGAACAGGTTGTCATTTATGGGGATTATGATGTGGATGGTGTGACGGCCACAGTCCTGCTGGTGCAGACCCTGCAGGCTCTGGGGATCAAAGCGCACGGATACATTCCGCACCGTTTTGACGAAGGTTACGGTTTAAATAATGAAGCCCTGTCCACGCTCAAGCAGGATGGCGTCAGCCTGGTGATCACGGTGGATTGTGGCATTCGCTCCCTGGATGAGGCTGCGCATGCCCGCGAGATTGGTTTGGATTTGATTATCTCGGATCATCACCAGCCATCCGATAGCATTCCGCCGGCTTTCGCTGTGATCAATCCCAAACAGCCGGGTGATGAGTATCCGGACAAAGATCTGGCCGGGGTTGGAATTGCTTACAAGATCGCCCAGGCTTTGCTGGAGCGTTACAAACAGACTGGCCAGTTGACTGATTTTAAAACGGATATCCTGCTGGATCTGGTTGCCCTGGGTACCGTGGCTGATCTGGCTCCGCTGGTGGGCGAGAATCGCACACTGGTACGCAAGGGTTTGCAGTGTATTCGCAATACCACGCGCCAGGGGCTTTTTGCGTTGGCGAATGTGGCCGAACTGCAAATTGCCAAAACAACAGCCACCAATATTGGATTTGTGCTGGGACCGCGCTTGAACGCTGCTGGCCGGTTGGATTCAGCCCTGGCAGCTTTCGACCTGCTCAGCACGCCGGATTTGATGAAAGCCGGCCAATTGGCTCAGCAGTTGGAACTCCAAAATCACAGCCGCCAGGATATCACCCGCAAAATTCAAGCCCAGGCAGAAGAAATGACGTTGGCTGGCGACCCGGGGGCTTTTATCCTGTTTGCGGTCTCTCCAGATTTTAACTCTGGGGTGGTGGGATTGGCGGCTTCACGCCTGGTTGAAACCTACTACCGCCCGGCGATCGTGGGGCAGCAGGGTGAAGAAACCACGCGCTGTTCCTGCCGGTCGATCCCTGAATTTCACATCACCGAGGCGCTGGATAAATGCGCGGACTTACTGGTGCGGCATGGCGGGCACGCCGCTGCTGCTGGTTTTACTGTAAAAAATGAAAATTTACTCGAGTTGCAGCAGCGCCTCCGGACGCTGGCGAAGGATCAACTGTCGCAAAGTGACTTGCGCCCGGTTTTATCCGCCGATATGGTGGTACCGCTCAGTGATATGAATTCGGATGTCCTCAAAAATATGGACTATCTGCAGCCAACCGGATACGGCAACCCGGAACCGGTTTTTGTGAGCCGGGATATACAGGTAAAAGCCTCCAGAACGGTAGGAGTGGATGCGAAACATCTCAAGCTGACTCTTTCAGATGGAAATGTAACGTTCGATGCGATCGGTTTCCGCCTGGGACATTTAAAGGCGAACATGCCTGCCAGAGTGGACGTGATGTATACTTTTGAAATCAACGAATTTAACGGCCGAACATCCCTGCAGTTGAATCTCAAGGATGTTAAAGCCGCCGGCACACCTGATGCAGGTTGAAGAATTTGGCATTTCTGGAGTGAGTGGCATTGCGTCGATCAAAAAAGCCAGAGGTTTCTGGCTTTTTTGATAAACAGGGCTATAAGGTTCAGTCGAAAAACCGATATTTTAGCAGTGCCCAGACAGCTTCAAAGGCGTCCCAAAGACCGATCTTTTTTCCTTCGTTATACTCGCGTGGGTTGAAGGAAATCGGAACATCGTAAACGCGAACGTGCCGTTTGAGGATTTTGGCGGTGAATTCGGGCTCAAAATCAAAGCGGTTGGCGCGCAGCTTCATATCTGCGACCACTTCGCGGCGGAAAACTTTGTAACCGGTTTCCATGTCTGTCAAAATATTGTTGTAAAGAATATTGGTCATGAGGGTCAGTAATTTGTTGGCGACCATATTCCAAAACAGGGTGGCGCGGTGGGAACCGCCCAGGAAGCGCGAACCATAGACTACATCGGCCAGGTTTTCTTCAAGGGGTTTGAGTAGATTGGGATATTCGCGCGGGTCGTACTCGAGATCAGCATCTTGAATGAGCATGACCTCACCCGTGGCGGATTGAATGGCGGTGCGCAGGGCAGCACCTTTGCCGGCATTTTTCTCATGAAGTATGACCCGGATTCCATCCTTGCCATCGTACTCTGCCAGAATGTCGCGCGTGCCATCCTTGGAGCCGTCATCGACTATGACGATTTCGGTGGCAAGCCCGGTATTCTGGACACGTTTGATGATCTCGCGGATGGTGTTTTTTTCGTTATAAACGGGGATCAGGACGGATAGTTTCATGCGGCGATTATAACGCCTGTCAGGGGGTTTTTGTGGCGGATAAGACCGTGATTTCGGAAAGTATTTCAGCCCGACAGGTTATAAACCGGTTATAGCAATGTCCGCTATACTCATTTTGAACTGAACTATGCGAAAGGGGAGAATTTCTTTCGATAAAACCAACCTGAGGATTGTTTTATCGGTGTTTTTAAACTTGACAAGATTAATTTTTATACTATACTCCCAATAGGATAAATCAGGACAATTATTATGAAACTAACAGCTCGCAGTGAGTACGCTTTATTGGCACTTGTTTACCTGGCCCGGAACCCTTCTGATGATTATATTTCGATTGATACTATCGCCCGTGCCCAGGGTATTCCACCTAAATTTCTTGAACAGTTGATGCTGGCATTAAAACGCGCGCATTTTCTGCGCAGCAGCAAGGGTCAGCATGGTGGGTATGCCTTGGCCAAACCCCCGGATCAGATCAGTCTGGCTGAGGTAATCCGCTTGTTTGATGGAGCCCTGGCACCAACCGAATCAGTCAGCGAGAATTTTTACGAATCGACACCGATTGAAAAGGAAAAAAGCCTGACCGAAGTGTTCAGGGATATTCGTGATTATGTCTCGCGTAAACTGGAGAGCACCACCATCGCGGATGTGATGAATTAATGAAACCCCCTTCTCCACTGGAGAAGGGGGTTTCATTAATTTTGGGCACTTGTCACGTTTTGAATAATTGATATAATCCTATTATATTAGTCACATAAAGGTGGCCATGAAACTTTCCTTACGCAGCGAATACGCCCTGCTCGCCCTGATCAGCCTATCCCGCAGTAGCATTATTCAATCGCTGCCGGAGGTTGCATCAGCCCAGCAAATCCCGGTCGAAAGCCTGGCCGAGATTTTTTCTGTTTTGAGCCGTTCCAATTACCTGGAGCAGGTTGAGGCGGGTTTTCGCCTGAAACAAAGCCCGGCGACGATCAGCGTGGCTGACATCATCCGAATATTCGATGGCGCTCTGGCTCCGCTCGAACCGGTCAGCGCCAAGGGTTACGTTCTGGCTGCCATGGATAAAGAAGAAAAGTTAAGTGGTTTGTTTGAGAAAATCCAGGGTCAAATATTGGTCAGTTTGGAAACTACCAACATTGCTGACCTGGTCTAATATTTTTGTGCTTATTTATTATTAAAAACAGGATACGTACCCAAAAAACTCATGTCCAAATACAGGGATAACGAGTAAGCCGGTCTGCACCAACCGAAAAGGCCTGTTTATCAAGGGGTATCCGGCTGGCGCCGATTAGTGGACGATACTTTTTGAAAACAGATTGATGGTCAGAATGCCGCCCAGGATGAGGACAATGCCAATTCCTTTCGCCCAATCCATTTTTTCCTGCCAGAGCAGTATGCCAACAATCACTGTCAGGACAATCCCAATGCCAGACCACATGGCATAGGCTGTTCCCATTGGAATAACCTTCAGGCTGAGCCCGAGCAAATAGAAAGACAGGCCGTATCCTGCTACAACAACCAGGCTGGGTACCAGCCTGGTAAAACCTTCTGAAAACTTCAATGCGGTCGTGGCGATGACTTCGCTCAGGACTGCTATAAAAAAGATCAACGCAATTTTCATAGAGCCTCCTTTCTGGCTAATTTTATCAGGGCTGCAACCATTTTATCGCTTGCCTGGGGTGATGGCGTGGCAAAGTTCAAAAGATTAAAAACCCAGGCCTGTTTTCCGTTGTGAATGTCTTAAATTTGCAGCCCGGTAGCACCTGAGAAATTATAATTGTGGCAGCCCGGGCATGGCTCGGGTTGCTGTATTTCAGGCAAAATTGAGAGGATAAATATGAAGAATGGCGTGAAACTGCTTTTGATGGGGGATCTGTCAGCCTGTCTGATTTTGACGTTGGTTGGTTTTGCCTCGCACAATGAGCTGGGTGCGGACTTTTTAACGCGTATGCTGATTAATTTTGTGGCATTGAGCCTGGCCTGGTTTGGGGCAGCCTGGGCAGCCGGCCTGTATGAGCTGGTGCGCGCTGCAGATACGCGCCAGTTATGGCGCCCGCTGTTGGCGGCCGTTTTAACCGGATCACTGGCGGCCGTGTTGAGAGGTTTGTTGCTGGGTGCGGATGTCAAGCCTGTTTTTGCGTTGGTGTTAAGCGCAACCACGGCCCTGGGAATGTTGCTCTGGCGTGGGTTATGGTGCTGGTTGGCAAAGCGCAGCTAAACCTTTTGCAAAGCTTGCTCCAGATCGGTGATCAGGTCCTGGGGGTCTTCCAGGCCAAGCGCCAGCCGCACGAGATTTTGGGGTATGCCCTGCGCGAGGCACTGGGCCTGATCCAGGTCAGAATAGGCCTGGGCCGCCACGTGCAGCACCAGGCTTTCGGTGCCACCCAGGGAAGGTGAAATGTATGGAATTTGCAAAGCATCGATGAAGCGGAAAGTTTCCTGACGCCCGCCCTTGATGGTCAGGGAAAGCAGACCCCCAAAGCCCAGCATTTGTCTTTTGGCTATTTCATGCCCAGGATGGTTTTTGAGACCGGGATAGAAGACCTTTTCAACCCTGGGGTGGGTTGAGAGGAATTCAGCCACCTGTTGAGCGGTCTGGTTTTGCTGGCGCACGCGCAGGTTGAGGGTTTTCATCCCACGCAGCAGCAGGTAGGCGGTGTTGGGGTCAGATATGCCTCCCAGGATGCCGATCGTATCCCGAATGGGTTTGAGAATTTTTTCGGAGCCGGCGATGAAACCCGCCAGCAGGTCATTATGCCCGCCCAGGTACTTTGTGGCTGAATGTGTGACGATATCAATATCCCAGTCGAGCGGGCGCAGATTGATGGGCGTGGAGAAGGTGGCGTCGATCATGGTCAACACGCCCCGGCGGTGGCCAACTTCGGCGAAGCGTTCCACATCCAGCACATGCAGGTAGGGATTGGAGGGGGTCTCAGAGAACAGTATGCGGGTCTCAGGGCGGATGGCGGCTTCCAGGGCGGCGAAATCTCCGAGCGGGACGACCGTACAGCTGACGTTGAATTTCTTGAGATGTTCCTCCACAAACTGGCGGGTACGCCGGTAACTGTCATCGGTCATGACGATGTGGCTGCCGCTGGGCAGCAGGCTCAGGAAGGTGAAGGTCAGGGCAGCCATGCCTGAAGCGACCTGGATGGCGCTTTCAGCATTTTCCAGGGCCGCCAGGCGTGCCTCGCAGGCCGCTACGGTCGGGTTGCCATAGCGTCCATACTCAAAGCGATCAGCTACATGCCCCTGGTTGTGGGCAGCCTGGTAGGTGACCACATCTTCCATATTGTCGAAGGTGTAGGTGGATGTTTGGTAGATGGGGTCAATCAAAGCGTGAGCGGCCTTGGGGCGGGTCTCGCCAGCATGCACGGAACGGGTGGCTGGTGCCCATTGATCGGGTGTGTTATTGGTGTGTGTCATGCGCTTGCTCCTGTCTATGTTCAAAAAAAAACCTCTTTCAGATAATGAAAGAGGCAAAATAAATATAGCTCACGCTGGTGCGGGCTGCCTCTCATCTTCCAGAAAACGTCTGTCGAAATTGGCACCGTATCAGTTTTGGCTGACCGGTTGTCGAGGCATCAAAGGGTCGTTCCCTCCGCCTCTCTGGATAAGAGCAAAAATGCTTATTTAGTTGTAAGAGCTAAATCCGACTATATCAGGCGATATTATATGGATTTTGAAGATCACTGTCAAGTAAAAAAGCGTAACTTTTTTAGACCAGCTTTAGGCCAGCTGTTTTCAGTAGATGTGATCTACAACCTTGTCATCGTGCCACACAACACAGAAGAAATCGAATTGTCGCGTCATTAAAAGATCAATCCGCCCCATATAAATTTCTGGAAATCCGGGGCAGGATACCTGCCAATCAGCCAGGATTCCACCAATCCATATCGCTCGCTTAGCCGTTTCAACTTCTGGTCATCGGAGAGGATCGGGTGGTATTTTACTTCCAGTGCAATTTTCGGGAGGTTTTCCCGGGTTAGGATGAAGTCAATCTCGTGTTCGCTGCCCTTGGTCAGGTAAGATAATTCGCCATACCACCGTAACTGGTTGTGGATGGCATTCTCAAACAGAGCTCGTTCGCCGATGTTTGCCAGGATGCCCGCAATCCCATTGTCACAGAAGTAAAGCTTTCTAGCCAGTGCAGAAGGTTTATCACCTCCTGAGAATGCGGGAACGCGACGGATCACATAGGTCATTTCGAGAAAATCCAGGTATTGCATCACTGTAGGGCGCGAAATGCCCACGGTGGATGCCAGCTTGGTAACATCCAACTTGTTGCCAATTCGCAAAGCCAGCAAACGCATGAGCTGCTGCAATTCTCCGATTTTTTGAAAATCCGCCAGGGCCCGTACATCGATATTGATATAAGATGAAAAAATATCGTTCAGCAAATCCCGGCGCACCCCAGGACGTTTTTCGAGCACTACATCAGGCAGGCCGCCATACAAAAGAAATTCATCGTACAGTCCTTTCAGACGGTCAAACTCATGTGGATCAAAACGCATTTCGGCAAAAGCTGCCCTACGTCTATAGGGCGTACCGCGAAAGTCAAGGAACTCGCCAAAGGTCAACGGGAACATTTCAAAAACCACTTTGCGACCAGAAAGGGATTCTGTAAAGTAATTCTTGAGATAATAAGAACTTGAACCAGTCAACAAAAACTTGATGGAATGGGAGTCATGTAAATATTTGACCACGCTGGGAAGATTGGGAACATACTGGATCTCATCCAGCGCCACCGTCATGGGCTGGCCTGGATCCAGGCCGCGATTACGCAAGTAATCCAGTACCAGGTCGTAATTGCTTTCCTGAAAAACGGCTCGCTGATCGAGGCGCTCAAGATCGAGGTAGATTTTGTTGCTGGATGGAACTTGTTCAAGCAACCAACGCAGTGTGGTGGTCTTGCCTGTACGGCGCAACCCGGTCAGTACCACGGCGCGCTGGTCGTCAAGCGCTTCTTTCAGGGTCGGGAAAAGCAGGCGAGGGAAGGTATTCATATTTTAATTTTACAATATATATATGGATTTGTAAAATGAAAATTGACATTATGCTATGAACATCGTGGAACTACCGTCAATCAGACCGGCCCTTCCGATAAGGTGTGTTTTTTACCCATGCGGATTCATTCGAATAGATATTGCCCTCTCAGCAACACTTTTCTGCCAGAAAATCCGATAATCAGGTTCAAGAGATGGCCGGGCCCTGATCAATAACGGACATTTCTGCCTGGGTTGA